>JARXAV010000084.1 GCA_029865665.1 Flectobacillus sp.
GGACACTTATGACGACCAATTTAACTTAGATGGAACAAAACCTGATTTTATCTTACAGGCAGGAAGTGTCCCAAAACTTAGACATTCCATCGGTTTGGTTTCTACGGCTGCCACGGCATCGCTTGTCAACAAAGATAAAAATAAGGTAGATTTTGTAAAAGCCGTTTGGAATGCCAAATTAGAACCGTACGAAGATGGCTATTTCGACCCATATTACGACGGATTAATGTATTTATTCAGCTTGATGCACCTTAGTGGAAAGTATCAAATTATAACATCAAGATAGTCAATCTGAGTGTTTTTAACTTAATCCTAACCCATAAAAAATCTGATTATCAACATCATATACACAACTTCTTATACATATCAGAGTAGATCCTAGAGAGAGCAGGATACTAGAGGACAGCTATTAACCTTTAACAACCTTTTTTTATTTGAAATTTTCAAATAAAAAATAGGATATTACACAAGAGAATATTATTTTTGTGTCGGATAATACTGTCTCTCTGTATATACATTTTAAATGTGTTACCTTAACACATTTAAAATCGACTTGCTTGTGTATATTTTTTTGCCATAACTGTTCTATAGTGTTCCACTTTTTTGTGGAAATAAATTTTGCTAGGCACACTTATGATGTATTCTTAAAAATGTTGTCTTTAAGCCATTTAACGGGTATACATTTAACTTTTTGAGAAGACAACATAGGGGTTTTACACGTTTTTTTTTGTCCCAACTGTTCTATAGTGTTTCATTTTTCAGATTATTTTTTTGAACTAATGAGGGCTTTATTGCGGGTAATAGCCATTGGTAAAACATTATTATCCAATGTATGGTATAATAACACTGTAATACGTTGTTAAAGCGGTTACTTTAATTTTTTATACCTTATAAACGCATGATTTATAGGAAAACAATACTACCAATAATACATTTTATTGGTCAGGGAACTGTTTGCCTTTTAACAACAGAGAGAAAATTTAAAACATTAAATTATTGAGAGAGACTTTTACCAAGACTTTGAGCAAAATTTTACGTGTGAAAAAACATTTGGTTCTAAATAAGAAAGGTAATTACTATTTGAAGTTGTAAAAAGAGTGTGTAGAACACTATTAGCTTAAAATCGTAATTATCTTTTCTAAACAATAACCCCACATTGATTTCTATATATACCCTTGACTATCATGCAAAAAAACATACTATTACTTTTCTTCAGCCTTTTGTGCTGTGGATATACCTTTGCTCAAAAACAAATTACAGGTTTTGTTGCCTCTGATGACGGTTCACCGCTAGTAGGTGTGAGCATCAGAGTTAAAAATACTCAAATAGGGACGGCATCGGATGTTAAAGGAGCCTTTACAATCAATGCTAACCCACAAGATATACTTGTTTTTACTTCTGTTGGTTATGAAAATAGCGAAGTAAAGATTGGAAGTAGAACAGTATTAAACGTCATTCTAAAAACTAATACAAGTTCACTTGAAGAGGTAGTTGTAGTGGGTTATGGTACGCAAAAAAGATCGTCCGTAACTGCTGCTGTAGCATCTGTAGGTGTTAAAGAATTAACAGCACTTCCTGTACCAAGTGTAGAAGGAGCATTACAAGGACGTGTATCGGGTGTACAAGTAACTAGCAACGGTTCTCCAGGTGTTGCTCCTGTAGTAAGAATCAGAGGTGTTGGTTCAATTAACTATGCAGCAAACCCTTTATATGTAGTTGATGGTTACCCTGTTGGTAGCTTGAATGACTTAGATATGAAAGACGTAGAGTCTTTAGAAGTACTTAAAGATGCAAGTGCTGCCGCAATTTATGGTTCTAGAGCAGCAAACGGAGTTGTCTTAATTACGACCAAAAAAGGTTCTAAAGATAGCAAACTACACGTAAATGTAGAAACGTACTATGCTTCTCAAAGTCCATGGAAGAAATTGACGCCACTCAATACAAAACAATATTTACAATACGGTAAAACATTATTATCTGCTGCGGGAGCTGCTTTCCCTGATCGTTGGAGTAAAATGAATGCAGAAACCTATCCTGGTTCTGGTGTAACGTTTGAAAATACGAATACAGACTGGCAAGACTATTTATTCCAAACGGCAGGCTTATCTAATAGCTCTGTTACAATTACAGGTGGAAACGCAACATCTCGTTTCTTAACGTCATTTGGATATTTCAAACAAGATGGTATTTATGTAGGAACTAATTACGAAAGAGGTAATTTACGTTTAAACTCAGACCATAACATTGGTAAACATTTTACTATTGGCCAAACACTCACAGTTGCTATGGGGAGTAGGCTAGAAGATAATGCTAACCCAACGGGTCAACGTACAGCTCTGGCAAACGTTATTAAAAATTTACCATATACGCCCGTGTACAACCCAACAGAAATCGGAGGCTACTATGGTACAACTAACGCAGATGGCTCTGACCCAGCGAACCCATTAATTCCTGCTGTATTAACAAGAACTCAAAACCGTAATACAAGAATATTAGGCTCTATTTTTGCTGAGATTAAATTTACAGACTACTTAAAATATAAGTTTTCAGTAGGTTTAGATTACAATAACTCAAGAGGTTTAAGCCGTACACCAATCTATACGGCTGGACAAGCGGGTAATCCATTCAATAGCATTTCAGATACAAGAGGTGAATTCCTAGGGACGCTTTATACAAACCAACTATCGTTCGATAAAACATTCAATAAGCATTCAATCAATGCAATTGTTGTAGCTGAACAGCAATTTGGTACAGGAGAAAGTATAACGGCATCAGGAAATTATACGACAAACACCTTCACAATCGTTACTCCAAACGTAACAAGTCCAGCTGTAGGTGGTGGTAAAAGCGAAACAACACTTTTATCATATTTAGGACGTGTAAACTATGATTATGCAGGTAAATACTTATTAAGTGCATCTATTCGTAGAGATGGTTCATCATTATTCGCTCCAGGTAAAAAGTGGGGAACATTCCCAGCAGCATCGATTGGTTGGAGAATTAGCGAAGAGCCATTCATGAAAGAAATTTCATCTATCAACGAATTAAAAGTAAGAGCAAGTTATGGCTTAGTAGGTAATACAAGTGGTTTACCAAACTATGCTTGGCAGTCTCTAATAGGTGCATCTACAAACTACGTATTTGCTAACGGAGTAACGCCTGGTTTGTCAACTAATCAGCTTGGAAATGCAGAATTAGGATGGGAAACAACAAAAATGACTGATTTGGGACTTGATTTAGGCTTACTTAAAAACAAAATCACGTTATCAGCTGACTATTATATCCGTGAGACTTCAGAAAACAGTTTGATTCTTGCTAGACCTTTAGCTTCATCTCTTGGTTATTCAAATAATACAATTGCCAATTTTGGAGGAATGAAAAACTCAGGTTTAGATTTCCAAATCAACTATAACCATAGCGAAGGAGATTTAAAATGGAAAGTTGGCGGAAACTTAGGTATCGTGCGTAATACAGTAACATCTTTAGAAGCACCTATCTTCGCAGGTGGTCATGCAGAAACAGGAGCAAGCGTTACTAAGACAGAAGTAGGTATGCCAGTTCAGTATTTATTTGGTTATGTAGTTGATAAAATCTATCAAACTCAAGGCGAAATTGATTCGGATGATGCTCAAGCAAAAAGTAAGAAATGGGATAGCTACCAAGGCGGAAAAGCTGCTCCTGGAGATATTCGTTTCAAAGATTTGAATGGTGATGGTAAAATTGATGATTCAGACCGTACAATGATTGGAAATACACTTCCTGACTTCACTTACGGTGTTAATTTCGATGCGAACTATAAAAACTTTGACTTTACATTATTCTTACAAGGCGTACAAGGAAATGACATTTACAATAACCTAAAAACGCAAACTCAAGGTATGGTTCGTTTATTTGGTGCTACTACTGATGTGTTAAATGCTTGGACTCCTCAAAATACAAATACGAACGTTCCAAGAGCAGTTAGTGGTGATCCTAATGGTAATGCAACTCGTCCGTCTGACAGATGGATTGAAAAAGGGTCATTCTTACGTGTGAAAAACATCAGTTTAGGTTACAGCGTACCATCAAGTATTTTGAAATCATTTGCAGGAGGAACACTTACAAAAGTAAGAGTATATGTGTCAGCTCAAAACTTATTGACTTTCACCAAGTATACTGGTTATGACCCTGAAATTGGTTCTCGTGATAACTCTCAATTGGTATACGGTATCGATAATGGGCAATACCCACAAGCTCGTACTTTGATGGCTGGTCTTCAGTTAGGTTTTTAACACTTATCCCTTTAAAATTTTTCTTGGTCAAATTTTCAGGAGAATAAAAATAAAATAGCACATGAAAAAAAGTCTTATATTCATAGGAGTATTATCACTTGGCATTGCATTCGGATGTAATGACGAATTAGATAAAACAAATCCAGGATCTTTTACTACCGATAGTTATTTTTCAAATACAGTAGAATTGGAATCGGGAGTTAATGCAGTATATGGGTTGCTAACTGGTGCAAACCTTTTTGGAAGAGAGTATTTTTTTACCAATGATTTAAGAACTGACGATTTTGCTACTGGTGGTGGACAATTGGAAGCCCCAAGAGCACAAATCCTAGATGGTGTTCACCAACCTACCAATTCGGTTTTGGGAGCACTATGGACTGGTTCGTTTCGTGTAATTCACCGTGCAAATGTAGTGATTGATGCACAAGATAACTTCAAGACAATCAATGCTACAGACGAAGCTAAGAAGAAAAGAATTATTGCAGAAGCAAAATTCTTACGTGCAATTGCATATTATGAGTTAAGTACGATGTGGGGCGGTGTACCTATTTACACAACTAGTGCTACCAAATCATCGGATGCTAAAGCTCGTAATACACAGGAGGAAGTGTTCACTCAAATTAGCAAAGATCTAAGCGAAGCACAAGCTGATTTACCTTCTTCTTATACAGGAGCTGACTTAGGACGTGCAACAAAACACGCTGCTCAACTTGCTTTGGCTAGAGTATTGATGTTTAAAGGAGATTATGCAGGTGCTAAAACAGAATTATCTAAAATTGTTTCTTCAGGATTATTCAGCCTAACAAGCAACTACTTAGATAACTTCTTAGAAGAAACTGAGTATAACAAAGAGTCTATCTTTGAAATTGGCTTTGATAGCAAGAATGGAATGAGCTGGGATAATGGTGATAGCGATAATATTGCAGGAAGCAGCCCAAGAAGATCATCAATTCGTCACCAAGAGTACTCTGCTGTGGGTTGGAGAAACCTTATTCCTTCTAATGGCATCATTAATGAGTTTGAACGTCCACAAAAAGGAGACTCGAAAAGAGACCCTCGTATGAGCTTTAGCTTATATTTCAAAGGAGATTTGGTTAACCAAGGAAAAGGCAGACTAGAAATTGACTACCCTGTTCAAGGAAATACGTCGATCTTAGATGGCGTAGAGCAAAAAATCAGTTGGAGAAAATACTCTGCTCTATATAGAAATGCAGATGGTTTCTACGATTTAAGCGGTATCAACATGAGAGTGATGCGTTATGCAGAGGTGTTAATTAACTTAGCTGAATGCGAGAACGAATTGGGTAACAGTGGTGCTGCTGTAGCTTTACTGAACCAAGTACGTAGCCGTGCTGATGTACAAATGCCTACATATCCAACAGCAAATTTCCCTGTAAGCAACAAAGACCAAGTACTTACTGCTATTCAACATGAAAAAAGAGTTGAGTTTGCTGCAGAATGGTTAAGAGCAAAAGATATTGTTCGTTGGAGAAAACAAGGAAAATTGAAAAAAGAACCATTGTCATATTTTGTGGCTAATAAGCATGAATTATTACCTATCCCTCAATTTGAAATAGATAATAATCCAAACATCAAAGGAAATAACCCTGGTTATTAAGCAGGATTATTCTATAACAACTGGAGTTAAGAAAGTAGCCGTTTATTCCAAACGGCTACTTATTTTAAAAGCATATCATTAGTGTAAAACCACATAGTACAAATTACGTATACACAATAGAGTTACAAAAAATCAACAATGAAATACTGTTTTTCTATAATTATTTTACTTCTCTTTGGTGCTTGTACCTCAAAGGATACACTATTTGAGAAATTGAGTTCCAACCATACCAACATTACCTTCAATAACTCTATTAATATTTCTGATTCATTGAATGTATTACAATTTGAGTACATTTATAATGGTGCTGGAGTGGGTGTTGGCGATGTAAATAATGATGGATTAACAGATATTTTTTTTGCGGGGAATCAAGTGAGTTCTAAACTCTATTTAAATAGGGGAGACTTCTCATTTGAAGATATTACTACCCAAGCTAAGGTTAGCACAACAGATTGGTGTACAGGCGTTGCTATGATTGACATCAATCAAGATGGAAAATTAGATATTTATCTTTCTACGATTCATCCTAATAGAGACAAATCTGCTCTTAAATTACTCTTTATCAATCAAGGGAATGACAAAGACGGCATTCCGATTTTTAAGGAATCTGCCAAAGAAGTAGGTTTGGCGGACGATTCGTATGGTACACAAGCTACCTTTTTTGATTATGATTTAGATGGCGATTTGGATATGTACTTGCTCAATAATGCCATTGAAGGATACGACAGAAATGGAAGTATAGGGCAACATCACGATTCTTCAGGAAGAAGAGTGGATAAACTCTTTAGAAACGAAGGGAATAACAAAGATGGTTTGCCCTTTTTCAAAAATGTTTCAAAAGAAGCTGGAATTCTAGATGATGGCTGGGGGTTAGGGGTTATTATCAACGATATTAACCAAGATGGCTATCCAGATATCTTTGTTGGAAATGATTTCTTCTCAAATGATCACTTATACATCAACAATAAAAACGGTACTTTTAGTAATAAAGTTAGTGACTATTTCAGACACTTATCACAAAATTCGATGGGTGTTGATATGGCCGACATTAACAATGACGGTTTGAATGATTTAGTAGTATTGGATATGTTACCTGACGATAATCTTCGTCAGAAAACCATGTTTGCAAATATTGAGTATGACCGATTTAATGACAACTTAAGAAAGAATTTCTACCCTCAATATGTCAGAAATGCACTACAAATTAACAATGGAAATGGTTCATTTAGCGATATAAGCTACTTAACGGGGGTTGCTGCTACGGACTGGTCATGGAGTCCATTGTTAGCTGATTTTGATAACGACGGTTGGAGAGATTTATTAATTACAAATGGATATCGTCTGGATGTAACTGATTTAGACTTTATCGTTTACCGTCGTGACTTTGAAGGAATCAGTAATGCAAAAGAAAGAATGAAAAAAATGCAAGAAGCTTTTGCCACTTTAACTGGTATAAAAAAGCCTAATTTCTTGTTCAAAAATAAAGGAAATTTACAATTTGAGAATGCAACAAAAGCATTTGGATTAGACGACGCCTCATATACCAATGGTACAGCATACGCCGATTTTGATAACGACGGCGATTTAGATTTGGTCATGAATAATATTGATGACGAAGCTTTTATTTATCGTAATAAATTAATAGATACCCGAACAGAAACCTCAACCGTTAAAAATCACTTTTTAAGAATTAAACTTCAAGGTAATAGTCCCAATACAAGTGCTTATGGTACAAAAGTATCTATCTGGTATCAGGGAAAATCACAATTTGCAGAACACCAAACAATCAGAGGATACAAGTCAACTGTAGAAGACTTTGTTCATTTTGGTTTAGGGACGGCTTCTAAGGTGGATAGTATAAAAATCACCTGGACTTCGGGAAAAGAACAATGGCTCAGAAATATCAGTCCAGATAAAGTATTAATGGTTTACGAAAAAAATGCGTTATCTGTACCTAAAAGCCTTCCCAAAGAACAAACTTATACATTCAAAGAAGTATCTCAAGCATATAATATCGACTGGCGTTCAGAGGAATTTGACTATAATGACTTCTTAATTCAGCATACGTTACAGCACAAACACTCTGAATTAGGCGGTGGTATTGCTGTTGGTGACATCAATAACGATGGTTTGGAAGATTTCTTTATAGGAGCATCAGCTCATAAGAAAGGTGCTTTCTTCCAACAAAATCGTAATGGAAAATTCACTAAAAAAGACTTTATCGAAAAAGCAGAAGAGGATATGGGCGTCCTGCTCATCGATGTTGATAATGATAAAGACCTTGATTTATATTGCGTAAGTGGTAGCTCAGAATTTACAACCAATCTCATTAAGTATCAAGACAGGCTCTATTTAAATGATGGCAAGGGTAACTTCAACGCTTCCACAGGTTATTTACCCATAATTAGATCAAGTGGAGTATGTGCAAATGCTTGTGATTTTGATAAAGATGGAGACTTAGATATTTTCAGAGGTGGTAGAGTCCGTTCTACGGAATACCCTGTTTCGCCTGAATCGTATTTACTTCAGAATGATGGTAAAGGGCACTATAAAAATATTGCACCTTCCACAAAGGAGTTAAGCTTCTGTGGCATGGTAACTTCTGCTCTATGGTCTGACTACGATAACGATTCGTGGATGGACCTAATCATAGTCGGAGAATTTATGCCTGTGTGCATCTATAAGAATAATCATGGGAAGTCATTCACTAAAATTATTCCAAAAGGCTTAGAAAAATCCAACGGATGGTGGAATAGTATTTCAGGGGGCGACTTCGACAACGATGGCGATACTGATTACGTAATTGGCAACGTGGGTCTAAATACAAAACTTAAAGCATCTGAATCACAACCCGTTAGTGTACATTTTAAAGATTTTGACGATAATGGTATTGTGGATCCACTTTTCACGACCTATAACCAGGGCAAAGAATATTTAGTACACCCAAGAAGCACGTTAATTGACCAGTTGATTGCGATGCGAAGACGATTTAAAACATTTAAAGAGTACGGGGAAACAACTTTTGACGAAGCTTTTACGTCCACAGATTTAAAAAATGCCAGCACCCTAAAGGCTTATTGCTTTGCCAATTCGTATCTCGAAAATAAGGGCAACGGTAGTTTCCAACTAAAACAGTTACCAATAGAAGCTCAATTTTCATCAATGTATGGCACAGTAATCAAAGACTTTAATCATGATGGAAATTTAGATATACTCGCTGTTGGGAACGACTACGGCACGGAAGTCCTTACAGGCAGATATGACGCTAGTATTGGCAATTACTTACAAGGGAACGGAAAAGGAAGTTTCAAAAATGTATCGGTTAGAAAAAGTAATTTCTTTGTTAATGGCGATGCACGAGCTATAGCACAACTACATTTGAAAGACGGTAACAATTTGTATTTAGTTTCTCAACGAAACAATAAACTACTCACTTTTAAGGAAGAAAAAGGTCTATCTAACAATAGCGTTGAGAATCCAAAAAGGAAAAAAGAAAAATACATAGGTTCTGGCTATCTTTCACAAAGCAGTATGATAGATTAATTTCAGCGTATAAAACTTATAATCAATATTCTAACTGTAAAAATATGAAAAAAACATTTCTTTATTTTTCTGTATTTTTCCTAATAAACCTGATCGCATCTGCACAGAAAATGGAAAAAGAAGCACCTAAAGGCTTCGACCAAGTAAGAGCAGGTATCGCTATGGGTAAATTAGATACTGTAAAGTACCAATCAAAAACCATTGGCACTACCCGAAAAGCACTAGTTTATACACCACCAGGATTTAACAAAAAAACAAAATACCCTGTACTGTACTTATTACATGGTATTGGTGGCGATGATAAAGAGTGGTTGAAAGGCGGAACACCACAGATAATTTTAGATAATTTACTCGCTGAAGGTAAAATCCAACCGATGATTGTGGTAATGCCCAATGGTCGTGCTATGAAGGATGACCGTGCCATTGGCAATATAATGGCTCCCGATAAAGTGCAGGCTTTTGCTGCTTTCGAAAAAGATTTATTAAATGACTTGATTCCTTTTGTTGAAAAAAACTACCCGACGTTAACAGACCGTGAAAACCGTGCTATTGCCGGACTTTCAATGGGGGGAGGGCAATCGCTTAATTTTGGATTAGGAAACTTAGATAAATTTGCATGGGTTGGAGGTTTTTCATCAGCTCCTAATACCAAAGTTCCTCAAGAATTAGTACCTAATCCTGAAGAAGCCAAGAAAAAACTCAAACTCTTATGGATTTCATGTGGCGATAGCGACGGCTTACTTTCGATTAGCAAACGTACTCATGACTATTTATACCAAAATGACGTACCTCATGTTTACTACCTAGAGCCAGGAGGACATGACTTCAAAGTTTGGAAAAATGGCTTGTATATGTATTCACAGTTTTTGTTCAAACCTGTCGATGTTTCTTCTTTTAATAAATACACCGTATTGGGTACTCCTGCTAGTACCAATATTCGGAATGCTCAATACCCTCAAATACTTCCCGACAACCGTGTTGTGTTTAGAGTGAAAGCTCCGAATGCAAAAAAGGTACAAATTGATTTAGGGAAAAAATACGACATGGTTAAAGATACAAGCGGTTTTTGGCATGTTACTACAGATTCTATCAGTCGTGGCTTCCATTATTACTCGTTATTGATTGATGACCTTGCCCTTGCTGACCCAGCAAGCGAAACGTTTTACGGCATGAGCCGCCAAGCTAGTGGTATTGAAATCCCTTACAAAGAGGGTGGTTTTTATGCTCTAAAAGACGTTCCTCATGGCGATATCCGTATTAAAAAATATTTCTCAAAAGCCAGTAACTCATGGCGTGAAATGTATGTATATACGCCACCTGGATACGATAAATCTACAGAAAAATACCCCGTTCTATACCTTTTGCACGGTGGTGGGGAAGACCAACGTGGTTGGGCAATACAGGGCCATACAGACTTAATTCTCGATAATTTGATAGCCGAACAAAAAGCAAAACCTATGGTTATTGCTATGCTTGACGGCAACTTTTATGGTAATGGAGGTGGTATCGCTGGCTTTGGAGAAGCTCAACTTAAGGCTTTTGAAAATGAGTTAAAAAATGGTGCAATCCCTTTTGTAGAAAATACGTTCAACGTAGAAACTGATGCTCAGCATAGAGCTTTGGCTGGTTTATCGATGGGAGGTTTACAAACACTGTATGCTGGTATCAAAAACAGCAATCTATTCTCATACTTAGGTGTATTTAGCTCTGGATGGTGGGCAAATAATACTAAACTATCTGATCCTCAGTATGAATACATGAAAAATAATACCTCAGCCATTAATACAAATCTAAAGAGTTTATGGATTTCGATGGGAGGTAAAGAGGACATTGCACATGCTAATTGCCAAATTATGCTAAAAAAGTTTGATGATATGGGCATTAAGTACAAATATAGTGAATACGCTGGTGGCCATACTTGGCCTGTTTGGAGACATGATATCTTCCTTTTTTCTCAAGAATTATTCAAATAAAAGATAGTAATTCAAAACCATAGTTTCGTTTGATAGCTAAAACTTCAAAAGAGATTATGGTTTTGAATTAGTTCTCTCATTATTTAAATGGACAATGATTTTCCAAGTATGATTTAAACTATCTACCTTATCTAACCCGTTAGAGAATAAACTTCTACTAGTAGAAAGTCATCGACTTCCCCCATAAAAAACTGATGGCAAACTACCACAAAATATACTCTCCCCATTCGACCACCATAGGTAACTCAAAGTGGTCTGCACTATCTCATAAAAAACTACCTAAAAAGCTTTATTATAACGATATTCGTTTGGACAGAAAAAAGACTTATCCTCAATAAGTTCCTTATATTTACGTCCATTTTATACAATTATATTTTTAGCTGATTTAGGCTTATCAGTACTACTAAAAGCACTTTACAAATGCGTAAATAAGCAGAGCAAATGCTACTGGCGATTGGTCTGATTTTGGTGACAAATAACATATACTTAATATGAATATTATCTATTTCATCGCTACATTACTTTTACTGTGTCAACAAACTTTGGGGCAAGTAAAAAACTATAATTTCATCAATCTTAACAGTAAAAATGGACTTTCTTCAAATGCAGTAAACGCCATATTAAAAGACAAATATGGGTTCATGTGGTTTGGAACGGATGACGGACTGAATAAATTTGATGGCCAAAACTTCGTAGTGTACCGCCATAGTGAAACAGACCCTTATAGCATAGGAAGAGGAGTGGTTACAGCAATACAAGAAGATAAATATGGAAATTTATGGATTGGTTCAAACATAACATTGTCTCGCTATAACAGAAGTTTAAATAATTTTACCAATTTTGATTTTAGAAAACTTGGATGGATCAGAAGTTTATGTGCAGATCATCTCGGCAATATATGGATAGGTACCTATTCTGGCTTATATTACTTTAATCCAACCTCTAAAAAATTAGTTGCCTATAAGGCTAAAACCTTACAAGCAACGGCGTTAAACTCAAATGTGATTTTATGCGTGTTCGAAGATCGTAGAAATCAGATATGGGTTGGTACCAACGCTGGTCTACACTTATTTAATGCAACCAATGGGCATTTCACTAGATTCCTCCATAAAAAGGAAAGTTTATCGACCATCTCAAGCAATATTATTCGCAGTTTGGCAGAAGATAAAACGGGAAACATCTGGATTGGTACTGGAAATGGACTCAATAGAATGGATTTAAAACACCAAACATTCACTTGTGTAAAAGGAGAAAACTCAGATATTCAAAAACTTAGCAACCAAGATATTTATAAAATCGCTTTTGATAAAGATGAAAAGTTATGGGTCGGAACAGAAGACGGCCTAAATATCTTACACCCCCAAACAGGTAAATTCATTCGGGTAGATAAACTAATGTCAATGCAGTATAGTGGAGTAGGCAGCTTTGTTGGACACTCCGTAAGAGATATTTATTTAGACAATAATGGTATTTATTGGATTGGAACAAGACAAGGAGGAGTGAATAAATATGATACAAACTTAGCGTTTTTTAATCACATCCGTTTCAATCAGCCTGATATAAATGGGTTTAGTGCTAGTGCTGTGTCTTCATTTGTGGAAAGTCCTTCTGGCGATATTTATATAGGAACAAATGAAAATGGATTGAACATATTCAACAGAAACACCAAACTGATCAGGCAAATACCTCTAGGAAATAAAGCTATCCAAAGTTCCATTTCGTCACTGGCATATTCAGAAGGAAAAATCTGGATAGGAACACCTCTGTATGGCATTTATGAAATGAATCTGGCAACTAATACAGTAAAAAATATTAACATTCCTAAAAGTAAAAATGATAATACCGCTGTTCCCGTCAATTGTTTAAAAGTAGATAAGCGTAACCATGTTTGGATTGGTACTAATGGGAGTGGGATTTATAAATATGATATAAAAAATGGAACATTAGCACATTTTAGTGATTTTTCTCCTCGAAAAAATGAGCGTAATATCTTAGCCAATGGCTATGTTTCTGCCATTGAAGAAGATCAAAAAGGGAATTTATGGTTTGGTTCAATGGGAGCTGGATTAGCTATGTATAATCCCGTACTCAATATTCTTGAGCCATTTAACCATGATAATAGTAACCTACCCCTAGATATTGTACAGGCTGTGCATTGCGATAAATTTGGACAAATTTGGGTGGGGGTCTTAGGGGGTGGTTTGTGCTTATACAATAACAAACTCAAGACGTTTCACCAATATGGTATCAAACAATTACTTGCCAATGATATAATCTACAAGATATTAGAAGATGATTATGGAAAATTATGGGTGAGTACCAACAAGGGAATAAGTGTATTTGATCCTCAACATAAGGTATTCAAAAATTATACCTATCATAACGGTATCCAACAAAGTAATTTTAATATTGGTGCAGGAATAAAGACAAGCACAGGAGAGATGTATTTTGGAGGAAATGAAGGATTCAACTTCTTTAA
Source organism: Flectobacillus sp. (assembly GCA_029865665.1). The sequence continues at coordinate 13,885 of JARXAV010000084.1, forward strand.
TCCTAAGTACCTCTACCAAAATCGAAATATTCCCTCACTAATATTCACCGATTTGAAAATTGGGAATAAAAGTGTCAAACCTAGCGACAATGCAGAAATTTCAGAATCAATAGCTACTGCAAAAAAAATAGCGTTAAGCTATAAACAGAATTTCTCATTAGACTTTGTTGCATTAAATTATACTGCTCCTCAAGAAAGCCAGTATACTTACATGCTTGAGGGTTTTGATAAAGAATGGAATCATGTTGGTTCGGTAACCACTGCAGTATATACCAACTTAGATCCAGGAAAATATAGATTTAGACTCAAAGCTCAAAGTGAAGATGGCTCGTGGAATACGCCTGAAAAAGTTGTGGACATTATCGTTAATCCTCCTTTTTGGCGAACTTATTATGCCTATTTTACGTATTTTTTACTCCTATCCGTGGCGTTCTGGGCAATTCGAAGAAGGGCTATCCAGAAGCTAAGGAATGAATTTGCTTTAGAACAAGAACGCCTTGAAATAAGGCATCTTATAGAGAAGGAAAGAACTGAGGCAGAGCGAAAAATGGAGTTAGAACAATTGAAAATCAAGTTCTTAACTAATCTTAGCCATGAACTAAAAACACCCTTAACGCTAATTCTAAACCCTATTGAAAACCTCTTGATGAGGGAAAAAAGCGTAGAAACAGTAGACACCCTAAATCTGATTAATAGAAATGCAAAAAGATTACTCAACTTAGTGAATCAGTTGATGGACTTCCGTAAAATTGAGGATAATGAATTAAAACTAAATCCTATTGAGGGGGATTTGATTGCAGTTGCTAAAGAGATTTATGATTCCTTTAAATATATCTCCGCACGAAAACAAATCAACTTAGATTTTAAAAGTACTATTAATACCTATCAGACGTACTTTGATAAAGATAAGATTGAGCGGATTTTACTCAACCTGCTTTCGAATGCCCTAAAATTTACGAACGAAAATGGAAATGTCTATTTTCATATTGAAACAGATGATAACAACGGTATTAAACTCATTATTGGCGACAGTGGAATTGGTTTGACCAACGATGCTTTAGAAAAAATATTTGATAGGTTTTATCAGGTCAATAATGATGCGAATATTCTCAACCAAGGGAGTGGAATTGGACTTTCTATTACTCAAGAGTTTGTGAAACTTCATGATGGAAGCATTCATGTGGAAAGCCAAGTTGGTAAGGGAAGCATTTTTACAGTGTTTTTACCCTTGAAAAATATTGCTGACAGTGAATACATATACACTACATTATTGCAAGAGGGAGTTAATGAAACATATACCGCTGATAAAGAGAACCCCATAGAATCCTCGGAACTGGATAAACCGCTGGTTCTTCTAGTCGATGATAACGAAGATATTAGAGCCTATCTCCGAGAAAGTCTCAGAGGAACGTATAGAATCGTTGAGGCTTCTGATGGTAAAGAAGCATGGAAAAAAGCACTATCATCTCATCCTGAAATTATCGTTAGTGATGTAAATATGCCTAATATGGATGGTATTACTCTGGTAAGAAAAATAAAAAAAGATAGTAGAACTAAGCATATTCCTGTTATCCTATTGACGGTTTTATCAGATGAAATAAACCAAATAAAAGGATTAGAAACAGGAGCAAGCGACTACTTAACAAAACCATTTAGTTTTCAATTGTTGAGCATCAAAATCAATAACTTATTGAATCTTAACAACACGCTTAAAGATACCTATAGTAAACAGATCAGCATAGAAGTCCCTGAAATAGCATTTGCTTCAGAAGATGAGATGTTCTTACTGAAAATATCACAATATGTTGAAGAGCAAATTAATAGTCCTGATTTATCAATTACAGAATTGAGCAAAAAAATGAACACGAGCAGAGGTACCTTATACAACAGGATTCTGAGTCTTACAGGAGAAACACCTGTAGAATATATTCGTTCTATTAAACTCAAAAAGGCAGCTATCTTATTAGAAAAAAGCGATATGAAAATTTCACATATCGGTTACGAAGTAGGGTTTTCTAACCCCAATTATTTTACAAGAGCCTTTAAGGCGAAGTATCATGTGTCTCCTTCTCAATACATTTTACTAAAAAGAGATTTATCCAAAAAAGTATATGAGGTTAAGTAGCTAGTACCTCAATATAAAAGGAGTATCCCTGACATTTCTATATGCTTTCCTTTACTAGTGATTTATCTCATGAATCTTAGTAAAGGAAAGCGTTTTAATATCCAAAGCCATCCTAATAAAATAGCTAACGGTTCAACTAGCACAGATGTTTAAGTGCTAGCTTTTCACACATCACACGCTAAAGCTCCCTTATTTCCAGCCCAAAAGGTCATTATTGTAATATTAAATGTTATAGTTTAACAATTTCATGCCATTTTGAACATTTGTGAAGCAATTTTGGTAATATGTGCCGTACATTTTTTTTATCATCTACTTACTTTACGGCGTAAAAAATCTTCTACTATCAAGAAGATTACACAATTTACCAAAACAATCACATTTCGTATTCTTATGAAAAAATTCGACTTTCTTATTTTTCAGCGGAAGAGCATACCATATATTTTGATATGGATGATTCTCTTTTCATGTATGGCTAGTTTTAATACAAAAGCCCAAACCTTAAAAGGTCGTATTACGACAGACACTGGGACTGACTTACCAGGAGCATCAGTGTTAATTAAAGGAACACAAAACGGTACTATTACCGATGTAAATGGTGAATATAGCTTAAGCAATGTACCTAAAAATGCTACTGTGGTTATTTCAAACATTGGCTATGTAAGACAAGAAATTAACGTTAATACAAGAAGCGTCCTAAACGTTATTTTGGTTTCAGACAACAGAGAATTAGGAGAGGTTGTAGTAGTGGGTTATGGTACGCAAAAGAAAAGGGACATTACTGGTTCAGTAGTATCTGTTACGGAAGCAACCCTCAAAGAAGTACCTGCACCCAACCTTTTGAATTCATTAAAAGGTAGAGCAGCCGGCGTATCTATTGTAAGTAATGGCTCTACTCCAGGTAGCCAAGCATCTATCCGTATTCGTGGGAACCGTTCCCTAACAACTGGCAACGGAGACGGACTTGATGGTCCGCTAGTAGTGGTAGATGGTATTCCGTATGGAGGTTTGGGTGACATTAACCCAGATGATATCTCAAATATTGAGATTCTAAAGGATGCGTCTGCAACAGCCATTTATGGTTCACGTGGGGCAGGAGGTGTAATTCTTGTAACTACTAAAAGAGGAAAAATTAGTAAGCCTGTATTTACGTATGATGGCTATCATGGTGTAACGAGCATCATGGGCAAATATAATGTAATGAATGGCGAGCAATATGCTAAGTTCAAAGACTTATCTGCAACGTATAATACACAAGGTGCGGGTACAACAGCATATCCGTTAACTGAAGAAGAAAAAGCCAATTTGGCTGCTGGAGTTTCTACAGATTGGCAAGATTTATTGTACAAACCAGGATTCAACACGAGCCACCAACTAGGGTTACAAGGCGGTGTGGAAAGCACTCAATATAGTATGGGTATTGGCTATTTTAATGAAACAGGGATTATGCCAAACCAAAACTTTGATCGTATGACCATCCGTGCTACCATAGATCAGAAAATCGGAAAAAATGTAAAAATTGGATTGAATACCATCAATACCCTGACAGGCAGAAACGACCCTGCTGGAGGTGGAGTTCCGACAGAATTAGTTCGTCTTTCGCCATTGGTATTGCCTTACAATGCTGACGGAAGTGTAAATCTGAACCCTAAAAAAGGAACCATTGAAGCTCAAGCAGTTAGCCCATTAACACTTATTTCTCGAGGAGATGACATTCTTTCAAACGAGCGTTCATTAAGAACCTTCAACAGTTTGTATGCAGAAGTAAACATTTTGGATGGCCTAAAATACCGTTTCAATGCAGGTTTAAACTTTAGCCAAGTGCATTTCAATGGTTATTCACCACCAAACACCTTTGTAAACACAGGAGTAGACCAAAGTGTATCAAATGCTGATATTAGAAATACCGAGTATTGGGATGTGAACTTCCAGCACTTACTATATTATGATAAAGTATTTGCTAACAAGCATAAAATTGGCTTAACAGCATTATATGAAATTACGAAGAATCATAATTTAGGAAGTAGTTTCAACGTAAAGGGTGTACCTGCAGATTATATTCGAACAGCAAACTTTGCCTTAGCCTCAGGAGTTGTTACTGCCAACACTGCCAATAACAACAGCGGAAACTCTTTCGGAGAAACAGGACTCTTGTCATACATGGCTCGTTTGAATTACACTTTCAATGATAAATATACGCTTACCGCTACCTTCCGTAGAGACGGTTCTTCTACGTTGTCTCCAGGAAACCAATACTTTAACTATCCTGCTGTTGGTTTTAGCTGGAATATCATTGACGAACCATTCATGAAAGATTTTTCTGCTATTTCTAATTTAAAACTTAGAGGTGGATGGGGTATTTCGGGTAACCGTAACGTAGGTGCTTATGCAACATTAGGAGCATTATCTGCTGGCTATTATAATTTTGGTTTAACTACAGCTGGTCAAGCACTTGCCTACACAGTAACAAGTTTGCCTGCAACTAATTTAGGATGGCAGTCTACAGCTCAGACAGATTTTGGATTAGAAATTGGATTATTTAACAATAGAATCACGGGGTCATTTGATGTTTATCAGCAAAATACCAAAGATATTTTGCTTTCAGTAAACCTTCCTCAAAGTAATGGTGCGGGTTCTGCGTTGAAAAACTTAGGACAAACCAAAGGTTCAGGATTTGAATCATCGTTAACGTTTGATATTTTCCGAAATAAAAGTGGATTTAATTGGAGTACCGATGTTACTTATTTCTTCAACCGTGAGGAAATTACGCAACTTACTACTCCTACAGAGTTAGATAATAAAGGTAACTTTTGGTTTGTTGGACAACCTCTAACAGTTATTTATGACTACAATAAAATCGGAATTTGGCAAGAATCTGATAAAGCTGATGGTACTTTAGCCAAACAAACTTCTCCAGTACAAGTTCCTGGCGAAATCAGAGTTGAGGATGTCGATGGTAACGGTAAAATTGATGCTGCTGACCGTAAAGTAATTGGAAACTTCCAACCACAATGGGAAGGTGGTCTAACGAACAGATTCTCATACAAAGGCTTCGATTTATCTATCGTTACTTATGCTCGTATGGGTATGAAAGTATTAGTTCCTTACTTAGCTGGAACGTCAGGTGGTGGTTCTGGATTTGGATTCCTTAACCAAGGCCGTTCAAACCAATTAGTTATGGATTATTGGACAACAGAAAACCCAACTAATGCTTTTCCTAGACCAAACGCAGGTGGTGGCGTAAGAGACTTTACATCAACAACTCAATACCAAGACGGTTCATTTATCAAAGTAAGAAGTATCAACTTGGGCTATACAATACCTACAAAAGCACTTGGTAAGATGGGTATTTCGTCGGCACGTATTTATGTAAATGCGACCAATCCACTTATTCTTTATTCGCCATTAGTAAGCGACAAACTAGCCGTTGATCCAGAAGGAAACGGATATGGTAACACAATACAAGGTGGTAATTTTAACCGTGTAATAAGTGTAAACCTAAATAACCCTCCAGTTCGTCAGTTTACTTTAGGTGTAAATCTCAAATTTTAATTACAGATAAAAAGATGAAAAAAATAAATATTTCGATACTTGCCTGTACGCTATTTCTAAGTTTAGGATGTGAACAAGTATTAGTAGAGGCTCCTCAATCTCAAATTGTTCCTTCATATTTTAACAGTCCAGCGGGAGTACTTGGAGGAATTGCGGGAGTATATAACGAAATCCGTAACCAGTGGGGAACAGAAGGCTTTTCTTCAGAAATGCAAGCAGGAACGGATGAGTTTGTTCAAGGTGCTAGTAGCGGTGGTGGCCCCATTCATACTTTCAACGGATTGAATAGTAATAACTTCGGTTCGGCATGGGGAACGTCTTTCACTAGTATAAATACCTTAAATGGTGTACTAAAGTTTGGTCAGAGTATCGACTTACCAGAGGCGACTAAAAAGCAATATTTAGCACAAGCCAAGTTTTTAAGAGCTTACTGGTATTTCTATTTAGTGCAAACATGGGGAGATGTACCTTTGCATACTGAGTTCATCACAGTTCCTTCTCAAGCGGCAAAGAGAGATCCTGCATTGGAAGTTTATAAACTAATTATTCAGGATTTAACAGAAGCGGCAGCGGCATTACCAGACAAATCTACCGCTCCATTTTTAGGTAAAGCAGCAACGAAGCCTGTGGCTCAATTCTTTTTAGCCAAAGCCTACCTTACTCGTGGTTGGTTGACTAACTCGCAAGCTGATTTTGCAGAAGCTGCGAAAATTTCAAACGATATTATCGCTAATAAAGCGGTGTACGGATTGGATTTATGGCAAGATTTTGGTGATGCCTTTGCTCCTGCAAATGACTACGGTAAAGAAACGATGTTTGTCAGCGATCACTCAAACGATGCTAAATTCGGTTACTATACTGTTGGTAGTGGTGCAAGTGGTGGTGGTGCTCAGAACCTTACACCGTGGTTTACGAACTGGAATTATCCAAATAACAGTGGTGTGAACTCAACAGTAAATACAAGTGGAGTGTTGGTTAACTCTGGAACTTCATTAATGGTTCGTGATTCTCAGTATGGTCGTCCATATCAACGTCTTCGTCCGAATAGCGTAAAGCAAACATCTGGAAAGAACTACTTTCTTGATCAGGCTTTTGTCAAAAGAGACATTGACTCACGATTTGCTAATACTTTTTATACGGTATATATCGCCAATCAATCAATTACCAATTCGGCTACAGCAACGAATAATAAAAGAGGTATTGGATATACTACTCAAGTAGGCGTAGATACGGCTGTTTGGCTTCCAGATTTTGAAGTGCCTGGTGCTCCTCAATTCAATGGAACAAGACCATTTAAAGGTCTCATTATTCCGCCTAGCCTTTGGAAAGCAGACGTTTATCCTGCAATCAAAAAACACATGGATCCGAGTCGTGGTACAAATTTTAATGACCCATCAACTCGTCCAGTAGTAATTACTCGTTTTGCGGAAGTTTATCTTATCGGTGCTGAAGCCTACTTACAGGCAGGCAACAAAGAAAAAGCGGCGGAGCTTTTGAATGTAGTCCGTCAGAGAGCAGCTTATCGCAAAACCAATACGGCGGCACAAAATATCGCAGCGGCTAACGCAATGTTAATCAAAGCTGATGATGTAACTGTTGACTTTATTTTGGATGAGAGAAGCCGTGAGCTATTTGGAGAATGGATGAGATATCAGGATTTAGTACGTACAAAATCTCTTATTAGACGTAT
>JARXAV010000149.1 GCA_029865665.1 Flectobacillus sp.
TTGGCCATAATTGATTGCTTAAAAGTTCTATGATTTAGTTTCCTTATCACTATGAATTTACAGGTAGTTTTTGTAGATAAATGAGTTTCTTTAAATTTTAAATTACTTTTCACGTAGCACCTCCAATAAATGTTCAACACCCAAGCATTCTAGTATAAATCACCGACCGAATAATAATTTTATCACAAAACGTTCCTAATTAATTTTTATCAAAGGCTCATTTCTACTATCTTTGTAAATCAATGTAATTCACTAGTAAATAGATAGTTACATTTTTCTTATAAAATCCGCTGCTCCACTGAGCCATCCTTCTTTATCAACTAGTACATTGAGTTAACGACTAGTTGCCTTCTTTAAATTTATAGCAACCCCTTTTTATACAAAGGAAAGGTTGATTTCTACCGTAAATTCTAACGTAGTTACCCATAAAGATGATAAAACAATACCTTGCATTCGCACTAACATTTATTCTTGCAGTAATCTCATGGATGAGTCTAAAATAGCTGTATTTATTTCCCAAAACATTTCAGGTCAAATTAGTAACTAATTTGACCTGATTAAGAATTATTCAAAGCGTAGATGAATCACGATTTTCATTCAAATCACCATTACTTATGAAAGCTATAAAAATAGTTCGTTTCATCATAGGGATGGCTATCATCGCTATTTCTTGCAAAAAAATTGATGAGGATGTTATTGACTATTCGGTCATTTACATCAAAAAAGACACGACTCAGAAGCAAACTACAAACCCCTCTGATTTAGTACTACAAAATCTCAACAGTAAGAAATAAATAGCAATGCAAAAACGCCATCAAGTGGTTGCCATTATTCGATAATTCAATTATCGAATCGGTAATGAATTACAAACAAAACCCTACAAAGATTCAGTTAGTTTATTAACAAAATCCTTGTAGGGTTAACTACATAAGTCGCTCGATACTTGTAGAAAAAACTACTTAGTTCCTTCCTCTTTCACCTCGTCCATCAACGCCTTGACCTTCATTTGGAAGTTGGGTAGATATTTTGAAAGCATTACTCCCATAAGTTCTTTCTGAATATTTGGCATCAACTCGATACTTTTTTTGCCTGTCGGAGATTTATAAAAAGTCATTAACTCTTTTATTTCGTCTTCGGTAAAATTACGTTCATAAATCCCAGGAGCTTCATTGTTGATTAAATCTGTAGCCATTTCCTTCGAAAGATCCATTACTTTTGTTAAGACTTTACGCTGATTCTCCTTCATTTTCTCCGTCATAGGAGCTCCTACTTGCGATTCCATCTGCTTCTGAATCATGGGAATCATTCCCTCATACGATTTAGAAATCATCTGTTCTACTTGCATCAATTTTAACATTTCCTTGATGTTCTCTTGCTTGGTTTGAGAAAAACCTGCGAATGAGACACTGGTAAACAGGGCAAAAAATAGTACTAACTTTTTCATTTGAAATTTGTTTTAAGGTTGAATTTGGGCAGAAATTTAGAAGACAAATAAATCTATTTCTTACACTACATGATAAATGGTGATTATCCATGATAAATACCACATAAAAGCCTGAAAACTTTTATCGCTCTCAGGCTTTCAACCAAATTCACCACAAATTCTTAATAACTCAGTCCATATTGTTTGAGTACTTCTTCTGGCACACCTTCCCATGAGTTGGGACGGTTACCTTGATAGTCCATGTCTTTATGTCCCATTTCGGAAGAATAAAAGCCAGAAGCCGTCAAATTTCGCATTAAGGTAAAGAAGGCTACCCCTTGCGAAAACTCTTTTTTGGCTTTTTCAGGGTAAGCAATATCGTCCACAATATTGATTTGCTCGGTATGTGAACAAAGGACAAATTCTTTTCCAAAACGCTTTATGGCTGTTGAATCTAACCAGCGTAAACCTCCTCGCATAGGTGTTTTAAACTCAGGTTTATCTTTGGTAATAAACTCGATAAACGCTGGTACACCCGCTTGCGAAGCACTTCCCGAATGGTCATCGGCAGGAATAATAATGTCCGACAAGACCGTAATTGTTTTTAGTTCATGGTCGGTATAAAACTTTTCAGCCAGTAATTTGGCATCACGTTCTATTTCGGTTTGGGTACGTCCGTACGTATATTTGGGCGTGGTTGGAGCAGTTGCTTTGGGCTTTGGTTTTGGCCCTTCGGCAAACTCAGATGCCACTGCGTCTGGACTAGCCACCGCCAAACCAAACGATGAAATACCAAGTGTTTTTAAATAATCTCTTCTTTTCATATTTTGAGCAAAACGTTGATGCTTACAAATTTCCTTTTTTCTTTTCTTCAATAATAAAATTAGAAGTACGTGCCGAAAGGGCTAAAATCGTCCAAGTGGCATTTTTATCTCCTTGTGAAACAAACGGAGCAGCATCAGCAACGAACAAATTTTTCACATCATGAGCCTGACAATTGCTATTCAAGACTGACGTTTTAGGGTCGTTCCCCATTCTGGCAGTTCCTACTTCATGAATAATTTTCCCTGGTTGTTCTAAGCCGTAATTGGTACTGGCATCGGCTTTTTTACCCAAAGGCACACCACCAATTTCGTGGATAATTTGTTCAAACGTATCCTGCATGTGTTTCGCCTGTTTGATTTCGTAGTCAGACCAGGTATAATTGAAACGTAACACAGGGATACCGTATTTGTCCACCACATTCGGATCAATTTCACAATAGTTGTTATAATCAGGCACAGGCTCACCACGACCAGCCATGTGAATGTAAGCTCCATAAAAACGACGATAGTCTTCTTTCAGCGTCGCTCCATAACCACCCGCTGCTTTTTTGATACCTTCACGAGTCGGGAATTTTTCGTTAATCCCTTCGATACCCCAACCAAAACCGTAGGCAGGCATTCCCATACCCCCACCATATTCGATATGATACCCTCTTGGGAAATCCAGTTTTTTGTTATCTAACCACCAAGGAGTATAAACGTGCATTCCTCCTACCCCATCTTCGTTATAGCGTTTACGGTCAAATAATTCAGGAATAATCCCCGCACGAGAAGCCCCCGTTGAGTCGTTGATATAACGCCCCACGATACCGCTTGAATTCGCTAGGCCATTCGGGAATCGAGCTGATTTTGAATTTAATAGCAAACGAGCTGTTTCACCAGCACTAGCTGCCAAAATAACGATTTTACCTTTTACAACCTTCTCGGTCATCGTTTTGGTATCCACATAAGAAACTCCAGTGGCTAATCCAGTAACAGGGTCAGACAATACTTCTCGTGCCATTGCGTGCGTAATGAGCGTACAATTTCCCGTTTTTATGGCAGGAATCATCAAGACAGAAGAAGAAGAAAAATCGGCATACGCCTGACAAGCTCTACTGCATTGGTTACAGAAAAAGCACTGTCCACGGTCTTTATTAATGGGTTTTGTCAGAATGGAAAGTCGAGAAGGAATCGTTGGGATTCCTAGTTTTTTATTGCTTCGTTGAAGCATCAATTCGTGTAATCGTTGTTTAGGAGGGGGTAAAAAGATACCGTCGGGGTTATTATGAATCCCTTCATTTGTACCAAAAATACCAATCAATTTGTCGATATAGTCGTAGTAAGGCTTGATGTCGTCATAGCCAATTGGCCAGTCATCCCCTAAACCATCAATGGATTTTCGTTTAAAATCATCTGGACCAAAACGCAGCGAGATACGTCCCCAGTGGTTGGTACGTCCACCCAACATACGAGAGCGAAACCAGTGAAATTGTGTTCCTGCTTTAGTAGTATAAGGTTCTCCATCAATTTCCCAACCGCCATAAGCAGCATCAAAATCTCCAAAAGCACGAGTAGAATTTGCTCCACGACGAGGGGATTCCCACGGAGCTTTTAATTGCGTAATGTATTTGGGGTCGGCAGGGTCGTAGTATTGTCCAGCTTCAAGTACACAAACTTTAGCCCCTGCTTTGGTGAGTTCATAAGCAGCCATTCCGCCACCAGCACCAGAGCCAACAATAACTACATCATAAACCGTAGCGGCTTCTTTTATCTGATAATCAAGCATTTTGAGATAATTAAGTTGAATTTTTCTCTCAATATACTTGCTTTTACAATCAAGGACATCCTGTATTGTCTGCTAATAATACAGAATCAACTAGCATTTTCTAAATACCCAGTAACCTACATAAGTGACAATGAGCGATACGATAAAGGCGAATATCAGGGTAATTGTATAACCTAACTGATTCAATTCGATAGAATCCAAAAAGATTTTCATACAAAACCCATAGATAATAAAGCCCAAAATAATGATGGCAGTTATAAAATAATCGTGAATATGAGCGATGATATTATTTTTAATGGTCTTCATTATCAATTAGTGGTAAAGTAAGAATACTAGGTGCAAACAAACGTGATTTTCAAAATAGTTAGAAGACAAAATACTACTTGACTTCATTATACAATATTAACCGATTCCTTCTATTTTGTAAACAAATTACTCCTTTTTTATACAAAAACGCCATTTCATGGGCAGAAAACGCATTATATCGAGTTTATGTAATTAATTGGACTCCACCTAATATCACACAAAAGTGTCATTTACAAAGATACGTTGAGACACTACCTTTGTTATCGTCAAAACCAGTACGATATGAATACTAGCGGAATTCGTCCACACTTTTTAATGGTTAATCTCAAAAGAAAAATCTATATTCCTACTAGCCAAATTATCATGCTAGAAGGATCAGGAAATTATACGATTGTCCATTTACGCTATCAACGCAAACAGCTTTATGCCAAGTGCATCAGCGTGTTTGAGGAAATGCTTTTGCCCGAAGGATTTATTCGAGTACATCGTGGATTTATTGTAAACCCACAATACGTCATCAAATACGATTCGATACGCTGTATTATTTCGCTTAGACACAATTTAGAAGCAACGGTTTCTCGTCGAAAAAAGGAAGAAATAAGCTCCTTATTTTGCGATTAGTAGCTTTCCTGTTGTGGGTGTATAGTCTCCGATTTTCACCCGATAAAAATATAAATCGTTTGGCAAAACTCGTAATTGTTCTCCCGACAAGTACCATTCATTCGAACCAATTCGTAAGTCTTCTTTCTGAAAATCTTTTGTATAAACAACTCGTCCAAAAGCGTCAAACACCTCAATACTAGCCGTCTCAGGAAGCGTACTTCCAGTAAGTGTAAATACAAATTTGGTGTAGGTTGTAGCAGGATTTGGATACACCTGTACTTTTTGTAATCCGTCTTCCGCAATCACCCGAAACGTCACTCGATAAGGTTGCACACCTGCTGTATTACCCGCTACATCTGTCCCTTGTACTTGAAGCGTTAAGGTATCACCCCCGATAAAGTTAGGACGATAATTTATCCGAAAGTCATTATTTTCATCTGCTATTTTCCAAGAAATCAAGGAATTACTGAAATAAATACGTTTAAAACTACACTTAGAACAGGCTTTAAGCCACAAATCAATGCCTGTGGTATCTTTTCTAATTCGATAAAGATTTTCGTCTTTAAGTCGAATCTGAATCAGCGGTTCTTTCGAAACGAT
>JARXAV010000169.1 GCA_029865665.1 Flectobacillus sp.
AAAAACACGCCAAAATGCACTGACAATGAACCATAGAAAATAGCACTCGATGGAGTTGGTCCTTCCATCGCTCGTGGCAACCACGAAGAAAATGGTAATTGAGCAGATTTAGCAGCTGCCGAAATCAAAATCATCATTGAAATAAATACACCAATCCAACTATGATTTTGTAAATGCTCATGAACTAATTCAGCATTATTCAACTTCAAGAAGGTGATATTTTCGTGCCAAAGGTGATGGCTCATCCACATCGCAAGAATTAAACCTACGTCTGCAATACGATATACTGAAAATACTTTCACAGCATTCTTTACAGGTAAATAACGATTTCGATAGAAGGCAATCAATAAGAACGAAGAGATTCCAAGTACTTCCCAACCGATGAAAAGGGTTTCTAAATTACCTGAAAAAATCACAATGTTATACCCGAAATAGAAAAACAAAACGGTGTTAAAAAAGCGTTTGTATCCGTCTTCACGGTGCAAATAATAGCGGCTATAAACCGTTACGATAAAGGTTAGAAATGCTCCTACAAACAAATAAGTTGCCGTAATGCCATCAAAATATAAATCAATAAAGAAATCATAGCCAAAGTCTTGAAACAAAGACAAGTCTTTTTGATTTAAAACTTGACCACCTTGTAAAAACCAAACTGCGATGAACGCAATGGCAGCAACAAGGTGAATACCAACTGTCAAAAAAGCAGCGGCAGAAATAGCTGTTTCTTTTTTATCTGGAATCAGCAAACTGATAAAAAAGCCTATCAGTGGAAGAAATATAAAATAGGGAATTAGCGATGTCATGGACTACGAGATTAAATACACTGGAAAATTTTCTTGATGCGACTCAACCAAGGTTTCAATATTAGAAACTGTTTCTATTTGCTTAGTAATTGGTTCATAAGGGGTAAATGAACCTTCTTTAAACACAAATAATTGCTGTGTTTCAGGGTTAATCACCACCAATTTCACCCAGTCATTCACGTACCATTCATACACCGCAGGCAGACGCTGAATAACCGATAGCACTACCTCTGGCAAATGTTCAACAATAAACAACATTCTGATAGGGTCATGTACCTCAATCATTTGGCTAGGTAGCCCAGGTCTTAAATCTCCATCTATCCCATTGGCAACTCCAAATAGCCCCATTACGTTGTGCGGAAGTTTTGTACCCGCTCCAAGTTTCTGATTATCAACTCGTGAGAAATAATACTCTAGGTTAATCCCTCCAGAAACAGGCGTTGCTGCTTTTAGAATATTGAATAAATAATTGCCTTCTGGATCAATGGCATAATCATACGAGTTCAAGAATGAACGACGGTCTAAGAACACCTTTTTCGATAATTCTCTTCTTCCTACAATGGTTAAAGCATTGGTCGCATGATTTAATTCAGGGCGAGGTTCAAACAACGACACTGAACGCAAACGTATTTTCTCATGAATTTCAGAAGCACTTAATTTAGTGTCAATCGACATAAAACGTCTTGAACGTTCTTTCGCATTTCCATCTAGTGCATTCGTAAAAATTACCTCATTTTTTTCATGGCTTTCTGCATTTTGTGGTGATAAAATGTCTTCGTCAAAGAACACAATATCGTCACGAGTTGTATCGTGTAATGCTCCCACAAATTGCGTTTCATCAGGAATTTCGATACCTCTAGTTCTCAAAATAGCACGAACACGGTGATTATTGGCCATCGAACTAAAAACACGAGCATTTACAGAACCTGCTCTACCACAACAAGCACCACAATCATAACCTGCATAATGTGGGTTATTAATCGTACTTGCACCATGACCAACTAAATAAACAATTGGAGCAAAGTCTTTTACCAAACCGATACTCTTGAATACGCCTTCTAAACGTTGAGCCATTTCTTCAACGGTAAACCCAATTTGAAGTCCATTCTCATGCTTTTTATACTGCTCATGGTCAATCGTCAACTTAGCATATTTATCCATGTGCTGTAAAGACGATGACGTTGCTGGACTCATCGTTGGCTTAAAGACATTAAAAAATAGCTTTACCGCAGAAGAGAATCCTAGGGTCTGAGAAATCAACCAGCCACTATAAAAGTTATTTGAACCCTTATGGAAGTGTGGGTCTTTCGTTTTACGCTTTGTTGCGTCGTATTCTTTGATTAAATACGTTGGCGTAACTGGTGCAGGACATACTTTGGTATAGAATTTACCATTTTGAGGTTGGTAGAAAAACTCTATTCCAAAAAAGCCTGGCGTTCCAAATGTTTCAGCATTGGTATCTAATATTTCTACATGGCGACGAATCGAACACTCACGGTCATCTATACAAAACAAGGCTTGAAAACTTCTTTTTTGTGGTTTCTTAGCCGTATTCTTACTCATTCCAATCTGCAAACCCGCCAATGCTTCATCGTAGTATGACCACTCAAAAGCTTCTTGCCAAAGGTTTAATACCGTATCTAATTCTCTTTCTGGAACATCGGCAAACAAATCAATTAAATCCTCTTCGATTGTACTGCTAAGTGGCAACCAATTATCGCCCAAAATGGCATAAAGAGCATCTAATTCGAGTAATAATTCAAAAACTATTAAATCGTGTGTGGTAATTTGACGAGTATCCAACAGGGTACTTGGTTGGTCCTCAATCGCTGAAACAATACCTGACCAACCCTGATGCGAAAATTGTTGATCGTATAAATACTGCGTATAAAGCTTTTCGTCCCCCACTAATAAAGCCAACAAGTCACTAATCTCACAGGTTGAATGAAGAAATAACTCTTTAACCTTCTTTGTTTTGAAAAGACTTGAAAAGCTAGAGCGTTCCATCTCTCTCAACGAAGTCAAAAATGCTTTATCTTTAACAGGAAAATTCCAAATTGAAATCCCTTGGTCAAGATAGCTACAAAGCGTTCTGAACAAAGTTGGTTGAACAATCGAATCTAAATCAATTCGGTACTGTTTCTTCCAATTTGCACGAAATGTCCCAACTCTCGAAGAAAATGAATTATCATACGCTTGCGATAATAATTTATTCAACCACAATGTTTTTTCCGTCTGACCTTTGTGTTTTACAAGCACATCATTCAAAATATCCTCTCTAATGCGACCTTTTGCATAAAGATCACGGTACTCTTCAAGAGTCAACGAAACCTTGTATCCAAAAATCTCAGAGGCTGTTCGTGTTGCCTTGTAAAAGGGCAAATCTTGAAACGCATGTAAGGTATTGTGGTGAACAAAATCCTTTAATGGAGATTGAGCAGGTAAATAGTGTTTTAACGAATGAAGTACATCATGTTCATTAAACACTGTATTTTGCTGGTTCATTGCTGGAATCATTAATACTTGGATATGAATGAATACGTAAAGATTTATTCTATCAAGAAACTGATACACAAAGACATACACGAACATCTACAAACAGATGTAAGTACGTTAATTGTGCCAATAAGAAATACAAAAAGGGATATATAAGGTCTTAACGGTGTGCTGAAAATACACCTAAGGAGACATCAAAGTGAATACTTTGACCTAAAGACCTACAAGAAATCAGATACGGAAATTTTGGAACAGGACAAATCGTCGCTGCGAAGAAAAGGAAAGCACCAATGAATTTCTGAACGAAATTTGCTTTTGGGCTTCAAAGAAAAAATATAATAGTAATGAGTGATAGCTATGATTTGTTACATCCCACGAAAACGAAGTATCTAAATCATCTTTAGAATCGTTTTCTGTTTCTTCTGTTTCACGAAACTCTTCTTCACCATGAGAAGTGTGTTGAGTATTGTGTGCGGCACTCAAATAACACTTTTTAACCATACTTACCCCTTCTCCCGAATGATCAAATCCAGCAGATGATGCTACTAATTTACTAGTAACAACAAGTATGATAAAAAATATGTTGAATAAGCTTTTCACCTCAGAAGAATGTGATAAATGATTAAAATCAACTAATTACTTGGGCAAGATAAGCGAATAGTTTAGTAACTCGGAAATATTTCATGTAGTTTTTTTCATCAAAGCATAAAAATCAAAAAAACAGCCTAGTATTTAAACAAAAAATACAACTTATGAAATTTTCAACTTAGATTATTTTTAATAAAAGTTAAAAGTTTGTTCATAAAAACTTAATTTGGATAATTCATTTTCTAACAACAATTACGTTATATAAGCTATTAAACCTTCGTCTATCCATTCGAAATAATACTTATATATACGAACTAAATCGCATAAAAAAAGGTCATCTATCGCATAGATGACCTTTTAAGTATATATTTTTATAAGTTAAAGACAATTGCCTGCGGAGACCATTAGTCTCCGACAGACACTGTACACCATTAACCATTTTTATAAACAAATTCGAAAATTAAGATAGAAGTTTAGCAAATCTTTCCTCTGTCTTATACAATGCTACACTGTGCTATACAAATTTTACGAGCAAATATACTCAAAAATACAGTTCACACAAAATATTTTTAGCTTTTTTTATGCTAGTTAAACTTTAATTATAGGGTTTTAATTGATTAGTCCTTTTTACAAGTTATTTTTACTATCTTTCTTTTTAAAATAAATTTTCAAAAGAATTGAAAATGAACTCATGAGCATCAGTAACAATATGAATCCAATCACCTTAATAAATCCTAATTCGAGTAAACCGAAATACCAGCAACTTATTGACTATATTGTTTCTTCTATCGAAAATGGAACGCTAACTCGTGGGCAACAATTACCATCCATTAATGAAATTGCAAACAAGTTTTCAATGGCTCGTATGACCGTTACGAAGGCGTATTATGACCTTCAAGAAAAAGGACTAATTGTTTCTCACCATGGGAAAGGCTTTTACGTAACCAGTACCGATACAAGAAGTCAACTCAATTTATTTGTTTTGTTCGACTCCCTTACACCGTACAAAGAAGTAATGTACGATGCCTTTGTGAAAGCGATTGGAGAAAAGGTTACAACAACCATTTCATTTCATAACCATAACCTAAGTGTACTCGAAAATCTTATTTTAAATAATCTTGGGCATTATAACCACTTTGTGGTTATTCCCCATTTCAATCAGGATATTTCAAAAATATTAAAGGAAATACCTAAAGAAAAATTATTGATTCTGGATATCGATGCTCCTACCCTTGGCAACGATTATGCAATTATTTGTCAAAATTTTATGCAAAATATCTATCATGGACTTTGTCAGGCCATAGACGATATTAAAAAGTATGAAACGTTATCCTTAGTTTTAAGTAGCAAAAGTTTCCAATACACGCCAGATGGAATCATTCAGGGCTTCGAGAAATTCTGTGAGGAATATCATATTCCCTTTGAAATCATTCCAAATTTTGAGGGCGAAGAGCAACTTCAAGCAAATCATGCCTATTTTGTGTTCAGAGAAAGCGATTTAGTCCGTTTTGTCAACTGGACGAATAAAAAAGAATGGAAACTAGGGCAAAATATTGGATTACTATCCTACGATGATACCCCAATCAAGGCACTTCTGGCAGAGGGAATATCCGTCATTTCAAACGATTTTGAATTAATGGGAACAAGAGCGGCTCAGATGATTCTAAATCATGAAAAAGGGAGAGTTTTCAATGAATCTAATTACATCAAACGGAAATCGTTATAAGATATTTATATTTTGAGAGTCAGTAAATTACGACTTCCTGACTCTCAAAATTTCACTAAAAATCAATGTGGACGTTTAACCAACCTCCATCAAAACGAGCATTGAATTTCTTGTAGAAATTAATAGCAGGTTCATTCCAATCTAGGACTTGCCACATCAAACCCGTACAATTTGTATCTCTCGCCGCTTGAATAGTAGCTTCTAATAACTGCTCTCCTAGTCCTTGTCCACGCATTTTTTCTTTGACTACTAAGTCTTCCAAATAAATACGTTTCCCTTTCCAAGTAGAATAACGATAGTAATATAAGGACATTCCTACCACTTCTCCCGCTACTTCAGCTACGATGGTCTCGTAAACAGGGCGTTCACCAAAGCCATCTTCCAACATCATTTCTATGGTATTGGTCACTTGTTCTGGTGCTTTTTCATATTCTGCCAATTCCTGTACTAAGGCAAACATACTTGGCACATCACTGGCAACTGCTTTTCTAATAATCATTTTATTATGTGTTATTCGTTGTTGACGTAAGCATCCCATTTATTGATTAATGCTACCATATCCTCTGGAACTTCAGAATCAAACTGCATAAATTCGCCTGTTTTAGGATGGATAAAACCTAGAGACTTTGCATGTAGGGCTTGTCTTGGACATAGCTTGAAGCAGTTCTTGACAAATTGTTCATACTTGGCGTATAGTGTTCCACGAACAGGTTTATCTCCTCCATAAGTAGAATCGTTGAAGAGTGGATGCCCTATGTATTTCATGTGTACCCTGATTTGGTGAGTACGTCCTGTTTCTAAATTACATTGAACCAAGGACACATAGCGAAGGCTTTTCAAGACCTTATAATGTGTCACTGCCTCCTTACCCATAGAGCCATCAGGAAAAACGACCGATACTTTTCTATCTTTCAAACTTCGTCCAATATGTCCTTCAATTCTGCCTTTTTCCTCTTTGGGCTCACCCCAAACTACGGCATAATAGGTTCGTTCGATGGTATGATCAAAAAACTGTTTGGCAAGATGTGTCATGGCGTAATCGGTTTTCGCAATTACTAACAAGCCAGACGTATCTTTATCAATTCGGTGTACTAATCCTGGACGAATTTCACCGTTTCGATGTGTCGGCAAATTCTGGAAGTGATACACCAATGCGTTGACCAACGTACCTTCCCAATGCCCATGTGCAGGGTGAACGACCATTCCTGATGGTTTATTGATGACCATCAATTCATTATCCTCATAGACAATATTCAACGGAATATTTTCAGGCATGAGGGTATAATCTCTTGGTGGATGTGGTAACGAAACCGTAATTACATCAAAGGGTTTAATCTTATAACTTGCCTTCGTAGGTTCGTCATTTACTTTAATCGCCGCTGTATCAATACCATTTTGAAGTTTCGTTCTTGTCGCATTGGGTAAACGAATCATTAAATATTTATCTAAACGAGTCTGCACTTGTCCTTTCTCAACCACCAAGCGATGATGTTCATATAACTCATCTTCCTCTTCTTCGTGTTCCTGTTCGCCGTGTTCTAACATGCTGTATTTGTGTTTATTAAACGCTTTGTATTGTAGTCTGCTAAAAATAGTTTTTTTATGACTCAAAATTGAACCATTCTATCCATCAAATCTTGCAAATCTATTTTATCTTGACATACATTTGCAAAAATAACGAATTTACTGATGATTTCACTCGCACCTTCGCCATTAACCCTCTTAGAATCGCCATTGCTGCTCGATAAAGAAATTAAACTCTACTTAAAACGAGACGATTTATTACATCCTGAAATCTCTGGGAATAAGTGGCGAAAACTCAAATATAATCTCATTGATGCCCGAACAAAAGGATATGATAGCCTTGTCACATTTGGAGGTGCTTTTTCGAATCACATTTATGCCACTGCGGCCGCTGGTAAGGTATTCGGATTCAAGACGCATGGAATTATCCGTGGAGAAGAACTAAGTCCTTCTTCCAGCCCTACACTAGCTTTTGCCCAGTCTTGTGGAATGGACTTACAATTTGTTTCCAGAACAGCCTACCGAGACAAAAATGCGTTAATTGAACAATTTCCGAAGCATCTATATGTTGTACCCGAAGGAGGTAGCAGCCAACTAGCACTTGAAGGAGTACGTGAAATGGCAGAAGAAATTTATGCGGTACTTCACCCCGATTATATTTGTGCTTCGGTGGGGACTGGTGGTACGCTTGCAGGGATTGTATCTGATCTAAAACCAAACACCCAAGCGATTGGTTTTTTGGCTTTAAAAGGAGCAGCTCTCGGAATGAGACAAGATATTCAAGACCTAATTGGCGATGACATGTTAGCAAAAAACTTCGAATTAAAGGAAGATTTTCATTTTGGTGGTTATGCAAAATATACGGCAGAACTAATTGATTTTATTAAACAGTTCGAACAACAGTTCCCTCCCATTCAACTTGAGCAAGTTTATACGGGTAAATTGCTCTACGGTATTTTTCAATTAATTCAACAGGATTATTTTAAAAAAGGAAGCACTATTGTTTGCGTTCACACAGGCGGATTGCAAGGGCGATGCACAGAATTAATGCTTCCTTCGGGGCTATAATACTTCATCAAGATGTTTCTTAATATTAGTACACATGCCAGTAAGTGGTAAATCGTTCGCATCAATCCCAAAAGGGTTTTCAATTTCTTCGGCAATTAACTCTAAACTAGCCAATACGTAAAAAATAAAAACGACAACAGGTATGCTCAGATAGCCCAAGGCAAAGACATTGCCAATGGGTAAAGTCATGACGTAAAAGAAAATAAATTTCTTCAAAAACACCGAATATGAAAAAGGAATAGGCGTATTTTTAATCCGTTCGCAAGCACCGCAAATGTCTGTAAATGAGCGAAGTTCCTCATTCAAAAACAAGATTTGTTCGCCCGAAAATATGCCCGCCTTATTTAATTCATGTGTACGTACGTATAGTAATTTTGCAATTTGGTTTGGTTTATGGAAACCTGCATCAACCTTTATTTGAGACACAAATAAATCGTTGTCCTTATGATGTCCACGTAAATGATTTTTTAGAGCGAAAGCATACTCAACGATTAATTCTTTAAAATACGCCCTATTCTCTACATCATCCGATGGTAAAATTGCAGTCAGTTTCAAAGCAAGATTCCTAGCATTATTTGTTAGCCCTCCCCAGAGCTTTCGACCTTCCCACCAACGATCATAAGCCGTATTCGTTCTGAAAACAAGAAGCATCGAAATTACAAAGCCTAACAGGCTGTGCATCATCGTAATATTCTTGAGGTGACTCTCATCAGTTAGATGAAAAATATCCAACTCTGTATAAACAACTACTGCGACATAGAGGGCTATTCCAAGCAACATCGGTGCTAGTTTTCGTATAGTATCAGCTCGATGTAATCGAAAGATAAAGGTAAACCAATCTTTGGGGTTATACTGAACCATAATCCTATTCTCTTTCTTCTAAAATTCTCGAAACTACTTTTGAATCTTCGTCGTAAGCAGCATCTGCAGCAATAAACTCGTAACTTGGCAAAATTTCTTTTGCTAATACTTTAGCTTCAGCCTGATGACCTAATTTTTCTAATAAAACAGCTTTGTTGTATTTATAAATTCGTTCTGGATAGACACGCTCAAACCAGCCACTTTGGGTTTGTAAGCCTTCCAATAACTGTAAACACACTTCATAATCGTTCAAACGAGTTTCTAATTCTGGTAATAATTGTACCATTTTAGCGAACAAAACTCCTGTAAATTGAAAATCAGAAAAACGGTCTTTACTTGCAGCAATTTCAGATAAGTACTTCTTTGTTCCAGCAACATCATTACTTTCGAGTGCATAAATAGCCTTTAAAAGTGCTTGCTCTCTTGAGCCGAAACTGATTTTTTCGGTATATAGACCCAACTCGTTTAATAAAGCATCATTTTTGGTTTTTCCTGCATTTCTAGCACAGGCCATCAAGATATTAAAAACCTCAGTTCTAGCCTGACTTCCTCTTGGACGATACTGGTTTTCAGAGCATAAGGTATAAGCGATTTCAGGCTTTGCTAATAAATATAAAAAGTTGTAACTACACCATGTATAATCCGCAGGTGTTTTAGCAGAAGCATTAAAACCACGTAAGGACTCCGATTCTAACGTTTTCAAACCATTCGGTTCGGCAACCGCTTCTTGCAAAAATGTCAAAAAGGAATCTTTCCCTGTTTCTCCAATGCGTAGTTTTCTAGCTTCGCCAGTTGACGTGAGTACCAAAAAAGCAGGTACATCAAAAAGTCCAAATTTCTGTTCTAACGCAATCGCTTGTGCTGTGTTAGCATCCAATCGCATTATAATAAAATGTTCCTCTGCGTAGGTAGTAATTAGCGAGTCACTCAAGACTCCTAAATCCATTCGCTTCGTGGCACTACTCCAAGAACCCGCCAATTCAACTAAAACTAATTTGTTACTTTTTTGAGCAAGCTCAAGTGCTTCTGAATAAGAGCCTGTAAAAAGTTTGATGGGAGTAAATCCAAATGAGAGAAATGAAAAAACAGCAAAAATTGTGGTTAAAAATAGCTTCATAGATAATGCGTTTTATATAGTTATTGGGGTATTTAACAAATATACGTAAAAGGCTTCTGTTTTGACAAACAGAAGCCTTTCGAAATATAGAAGCAGTATAATTTCTAGGTATTATCCAACAGAACCTTCTAAAGATACAGCAAGTAACTTTTGAGCTTCTACTGCAAACTCCATTGGCAATTGATTTAATACCTCTTTTGCATAACCATTCACGATTAGAGCAACCGCTGCTTCAGACGAAATACCACGTTGGTTACAGTAGAAAATTTGGTCTTCTCCAATTTTAGAAGTAGTTGCTTCGTGTTCTACTGTAGCAGTATTGTTTTTAACTTCGATATAAGGGAACGTATGCGCTCCGCAACGATCTCCCATCAATAAAGAGTCACATTGAGAGAAGTTACGAGCGTTATCGGCACGCTTCATAATTTCTACCAACCCTCTATAAGAGTTGTGTGACTTCCCTGCTGAAATACCTTTTGATACAATACGAGATTTTGTATTTTTCCCGATGTGAATCATTTTAGTACCTGTATCCGCTTGTTGCATATTATTGGTAACTGCCACCGAGTAGAATTCTCCGATTGAGTTATCTCCTTTTAAGATAACCGAAGGATACTTCCACGTGATTGCAGAACCTGTTTCCACTTGTGTCCAAGAAATTTTAGAATTTGCTCCGTCACAAATACCACGTTTTGTTACGAAGTTGTAAATCCCACCTTTTCCTTCTTTGTCACCTGGATACCAGTTTTGTACAGTCGAATACTTAACTTCTGCATCTGTATGAGCAAAAATTTCAACAACTGCTGCGTGCAATTGGTTTTCGTCACGCATTGGTGCTGTACAACCTTCTAAGTAACTTACATACGAACCTTCATCTGCAACAATCAAGGTACGCTCAAACTGACCTGTACCTGCCGCATTGATACGGAAATACGTTGATAATTCCATTGGGCAACGAACACCCTTTGGAATATAACAGAATGAACCATCTGTAAATACCGCTGCGTTCAATGCAGAGAAGAAGTTATCTTTTACTGGAACAACAGAACCTAAATATTTTTTGATTAATTCAGGATGCTCGTGTACTGCCTCAGAGATTGAACAGAAAATAATTCCTTTTTCAGCTAAATCCTTTTTGAAAGTAGTTGCTACCGAAACCGAGTCAATAACGGCATCAACAGCTACACCTGACAAACGTTTTTGTTCGTTTAATGAAATTCCTAGTTTTTCAAAAGTACGACGCAATTCTGGGTCAATATCATCTAGCGACTCCACTGTTTTTTTCTGAACAGGAGCCGAATAATATTTGATTGATTGGTAATCAACAGGTTTATAATGGACATTAGACCACTTTGGTTCTTCCATTGTTAACCATGTTTGGAAAGCTTTTAAACGCCACTCCAATAACCAAGCAGGTTCGTTTTTCTTACCCGAAATCTGTCTGATTACATCTTCGTTTAATCCAGCGGCAATTTCATCCGTTTCGAAATGACTTTCAAAACCATATTTATATTCCGAACTGGTAATTTCCTCTAGTATATCAATTTCTTCTTTTGCCATGTTTTTATTGATCGTTAATCAAAAGGCTGTGTTGATTGACGGTAGCCCTTATTATCCTACAAAATTAACTAAAAAAACAGTACAATAGTTCTGCTTATTTAGAATTTTTCCAAAAAAGGCAAAAGGAGGTAAAATTTACTTAGGCAAAAGGGACACTTCTGCTGACAGACTCCTCCAAAGAGATAAATGTTTCCGTTCGTTGAATGCCAGCTACTTTCTGAATTTTATCGTGCAATACCTCTCGCAAGTGAACGGTGTCCCGACAAACGATTTTAGCAAAAATGGAATAAATTCCTGTAGTGTAGTTAATACTAACCACCTCTGGGATTGCCATCATTTGCTCGGCAACATCTGCATACAAAGAGCTTTTGTCTAAATAAATGCCTAAAAAAGCAGAAATATCCCAGCCGAGTTTGGTATGATCGACAATCAACTGCGAACCTTTAACGATTCCCAACGATTCCATTTTATTCATTCGTACATGCACCGTCCCTCCCGAAACATTAATTCGTTTCCCAACTTCCGTGTAAGGCATTTTGGCATCACTCATCAGGAGTCCCAAAATTTTTAAATCAATTTCATCTACTTCAATATTTTTTTCCATTTTATTTCGTTTTAAAATTGATAAGGACTAGCATTTTTTTCGTTTTAACGGCACATTTTGGGTTAATTTCAGGAAAGTATTCGGGATAACATGACAAAAAGCGATTAAGAAATTGTCAAAAAAAATAAATGGAACACGTTCCTTTTTATGAAATTATCAAAAAAAATGGATATTTATTAAAAATAGTTAAAATTTTACTTTTTTTTACTAAAATATTTGCAAAATAGTATCCAGTATATTAATTTTGCATTGTCAAGTTGAAAGAAACAATGACA
The DNA here is from genome assembly GCA_029865665.1 of Flectobacillus sp. The sequence goes on from JARXAV010000169.1 coordinate 12,623, forward strand.
CAACAATGTAGGATGATGAAATTTTGGCAGACGTGCCCTCCTGTCTCGGGGGTGGTGATAAGGGATAAAGTTAGCATAATGCCTATCGCAAGATAGACTGGGGTTGACCACCAGATTTGTACTATACCTAACTGCACTGTGGAGGTTCGAGTCCTTCTCCTACAGCAAATTATCTGAAATTTAAAGGTAAACAATTTGGCAAATCAAGATTTCCTAATTACCTTTATTCTTGAATTATCGGATTGACTACGAATAAAAGTAGTTTTATTTGGTTTTTAGTTTGTTGATGAAGTGTAATTCAAAAAAGCAGTCTCGCTGAGTCTGCTTTTTTTGTTTGGGAATTCTTACTAGCTCCTATTTGACCATTAATGTGCAAGTGGTCTTTTCTTAATCATTCCTCCTTTTGTATCTCTCACACTATTCATTACCACAAAAGCATTCGGTTCAATTTTCTCAATTTCGTTATTCAGTTTCCTCAATTCTAATCTTGTCAGTACCGTATAAACAATATCTATTTCGGCTAATTCTCCCCGTTTTCCAAATCCTCGTTTTCCGCTATACATCGTTACGCCTCGACCCAATTTTTGAATAATCATTTCTCTAATTTCTTCACTCTTTTCCGATATGATTGTCACTCCGATATATTCTTCAATTCCCTCAATCAGAAAATCTAAGGTTTTTGAAGCTGCCAAATACGTAATCATCGAATACATGGCTACTTCTACCGATAAGAAATACGCTGCTGTGGCGAAAATAAGGACATTAATTCCAATAATGACATCGCCAATAGTTGTGCCAAACTTTTTGCTTAAATAAATGGCCAACACTTCCGTTCCATCAATTACAGCTCCACCACGCATGGCAAGTCCAATGCCTGCACCCAAAAAGAACCCGCCAAAAATGGCGACTAACAGATTATCTTTGGTAACATCAGGGAATGAAACAGTTGCCACACATAAGGCTAACCCTGCAATGGCAAAGCTTGTTTTGATAGCAAAGGATCTCCCTAGAATATGATACCCCAATATGATAAAAGGAATATTAATGCCAACCAATAGAATATAGAGCGGAATACCTAATAGTTCAGAAATTAACAGGGAAATACCCGTCGCCCCACCGTCGATAAAATGATTGGTTAATAAGAACCCTTTGAACCCAAAAGAAGCAGAAAGAATACCAGTAGCAATTAAAAAAATGTCTTTCAATTTACGAATCCAAGGTTTTGAAATCACTTTTTTATCTTCTGATTTAACTTGTATAAAGGAGTTTTTTGACATAGTGTTTAGTTTTTTTTGATGTGTGTAAGTATTTCAACGTTGTTAACCGCATAGTTGTATAGAAATTTGATAGTCAATCACTTTTGCTTACTATACTCCTATATAATTCTTAAAAAATGTGTCTGATTACTTGAACAAAGTAACCTGCATAAAAATAGACGAAAGTTCTACGCTATAAGATTAACGAAATAAAAGCTCTAATAAGTATCAGCACTTTTAGTTAGTCTAAGTAAATCAAAAACCTTTAAAGATTGATTTGTGTGTATTTTTATTACTATTTCAATTTTCGAAGCGTTGTAAAATCCGTTAGAAACATGAGCGAATAACACAACTCTGTAAACTTAATTCCTTCATCATTCACACAAGAATATCAAAAAATCAGAGATGTTATTTGGCTAAACCAAGAGGAGAAAATAAGATGTAGATGAACACCATTAGAAGTAGTAAGATAGCGTAATACGCATATCTATTTTTCCACGGATGAATATCAATTTGATGTTTATCAATGAGGATAAAAGGGGTTTCTCTAGGATACATTTTGCCAATCAGTAACATTATTGCAGTTGTTACGACAAAGAGAATCCCTAATAAATGTAGGTAATGAATTCCTGTATTACAGAAAAACTGAAGGATGGCGTAACTACTGACAAAAAAGATAAGTCCAATTTTGGCAGCAAGGGCGGGTGTCCATTTGGTGATAAAGCCTACAAAAATAATCGTAAAGATGGGTACGCTAAAAACACTCCCTACCATTTGTAAATAATTGTAAAAACCGCCTTTAACGTAATAGATAAATGGAGCAATACACATCGCCAAGATTGCCACAATGACTTGGAAGTACTTAGCTACTTTAATTTGTTGGTGGTCACTAAGTGCTGCCTTATATTTTTTGGAAAAATATGGTTTATAAATATTCATTACAAATAACGTACTACTACTTGTTAACCCTGCATTGAAGCCTGTAATGGCAGCACCCAAGATGGCGAATGCAATAAAGAAAATACAAATCGACGGCAGTACGTCTCCAGCTAACTTTGGAAAAACCTCCGCACTATTGGCAATGTTAGGATACAGATGAACAGCAATAATACCGGGCAAATTCAACATGAGTGGCGAAAGCAATTTTCCTACCGCTGCCAGAGCTAGTCCCTTTTGGCTTTCGGCAAGGTTTCTGGCAGACAGGGTACGTTGAACGATGTATTGCTCAATCCCCCAATAGTTGAGATTTATCAGAAGCATTCCCGTAAAAATGGTACTAAAAGGAATGGCGTCCGTACTTGTACCAATAGCGTTAAAATGTTCTCGATGTGAACCTAGCAGTACGGTGAATCCATCTTGTAAATTGCCGTTACCAAGTGCTTTAATACCAAAATAAGGAAGACTTATTCCTCCAATTAATAATGAAAGCCCTAATAAGGTATCTGATAAAGCCAAGATTCTAACACCCCCGACTAAGGCGTAAATAGTGGCCGAGATTCCTAAGAACCAGATAATTCCGATTAAAACGTACCAGTCGTTTAGACCTAAATAGCCAGACCAATCAAAAAGTCCCTTAAATACGACTGCACCACTGTATAGCACAGAGGGCAGCATATTGACGAGATAACTTACCAAAAAAATAAGGGAAACAATTTGTTGTGTGGCTTTATCGAAACGTTGTTCTAAATATTCGGGAGTAGTGGTAATGCCACTTTTTAAGTAAATCGGCATGAAGAACTCCGAAACAATCATCATAGCAAGCACAGAAGTCATGCCCCATGCCATCACCGTCATATTGTTGGTATAGACAGACTCATTTTCGCCAACAAGTTGCGTTCCGTTGATGTTACTTAAAAACAGTAAGCTACCGACTAATACAAAGTTGAGGTTACGACTTCCTAGGAAAAAATCACTTGAAGTTTGTTTTTTTCTTTTAGCCATTGCTTAAAAGTTGGCATTATTTTAAAGGAAATTATTCATTACACCTACTTTACAAAGACTTGCGTTTGTATAAAATGGTTGGTAGAATTTCCTGTATTTTTTCACGAGTTAAGACGAATCGAGCGGCTTTTCTTCCCATTTCGCCAAAATCTACCGAGAACGTTGTGATACCATCCCAAATGATTTCCTTCACAGGTTCGTCGTTGTGCGATAACAGGGCCATATCTTCTCCTAACTTAAAGCCTTTGTCTTTACAATCTTTGAGCATCTCAAAAATATCTGCATTGTCAAGAGTAAAATAGACCATTCCTTTCTCCAAACTCCCCTTCTCGTACTTCGTTTTAATTTCGCCTTTTATGTCAAACTCTTTATAGAATCGTTTGAATGCACGCAATATTTCGATGGGAATATTAGAGGCTGGACGATAATAAAATGTCATTTTACCAAATTTCTTTATTTCATCTAATAAATCTACAAATACCTGATAACTAGACTGTTCGAACTCCTGAGC
>JARXAV010000103.1 GCA_029865665.1 Flectobacillus sp.
GGGTACGTAGATTCAAACAATGGACGAGGGAATCCGCCAAAATCATTGATTTTTTTGGGCATTTCCATCGCAGTTACGTGCGTTCCACGGGTCAACCAATGGGCAGAAACTACTAAAACGGCTTTTGGCGTAGGAAGTTTCTTTCCTAAATCCGCCCATTTCGTCGTAAAATCATTGGTCTCAATCGCATTCATCGGCGAACCATGTCCTATGAAAAGCACAGGCATACGCTCGGTTTTTTCTAAACCCGATGTAAAAGAATTAAATTCAGAGATGCTCATAGCAGAAGCTGTTAAAGGTAACAGCGATAACGTTTTTAAAAAATCAGCTCTTTTCATTGGATTATAAGCCTTTGAGGTTCTAATTGAACCAGTGTAAAAAGAGAACAGTTAGGGAAATAAATAAATTCCTGCTAATTAACGAATTAACTGAATTTCTATGAAAATCAGCCTTTAAACCAATTACAAAGCTATTGATAGATGTTAATTTCAATGAGTAGAAATGACATTCAACTCTTGAATCAACAAAGTAGTTATCGGATGATTGTCTTTTTCCTTGAAGGTCTTATATTTGGGAATATGTTTTCGTAAACCCATGAAAAACTTTAGCCTGAGTCTTTTAATTTTCTTCTTATCTTGTTGCCCAAAAACCGTTTCGGCACAATTTATTCTCGAAAAACAAAGCCGTTCGTCCTTCGGATGGCCAGTTGCCGACTTTGCCTGTAATGACTCTTTATTAACGAATTTTTCTAAACAGCTACCCAAAAATAGCATCGCCTATAATCATTTATCACACACGGATGCCTTAACTACTTCCAAACAGCAGACATTGACCGACCTTCTCCCACTCATTGGCTTAGATGGATATGCGTCCTATTTTTTACGTACTGGCGACACAGCAAGCATTCGGAAACGCTATCCAGAAGTAAAATTACTCTTAAACGATATTGACCTCGATAAAAAAGGCTTACTCAAAAATAGCAATCCTCCAGAAGCATTCAAACTGGTAGAAAAGGATTTCGATTTTTCCTTACTCAACAATATCTGGTACTATATGGCACTCGATGGGGCTTCGCTGATGGCAAGTGTCACCGATAACGAACACGAAGTTGGCGAGTATCAGTATCGCCGTCAAGCATTTAGAGATCAATTCAACGAAAGTTTTTGGAAAGACAACACCTACAAAAGTGGAAAAAACAAAACCTTAACCGACGACAGAGCCAACGGTTTAGCAATCGTTGCAGCACTACCTACCAGCCTAGAAGCGTCACAGCTCACAACGTTTTTGGGTACAAATCAACGGTCAACACTGTACCTAGAAAAATATGTATTAGAAGGTTTATTTCTGTTAAACGAAAATCAAGAAGCGATTCGCAGAATTAAAGAACGGATTAAAAACATAGCCACTGCTAAACAAAAAGAAGACCTAAGCGAACAGCAGTGGACAAGCGTTTATGCGACCTTATTGAGCGACTACGTAGCAGGAATCCGCCCCCTAGAAGCAGCCTTTAGTAAGGTGATTATTCAACCACACATGGGTACATTAACCAATATCAATGCTCATCTAAACAGCCCCAAAGGTAAAATAAATCTTAATCTCGAATACAATCCCGACAACAACAGCCTCCGCATGACGGTTGACATTCCTACAAAATGTAAGGGCATTATCAGTGTACCCATCATAGCTGATATTTACAAATACATCACCTGCAATAATCGCCTGATATTCAGCAACCAACAATACATTTCCCACTCATTAACGGAACTCGATTTAGTGATGGGCAACGAACATTATCTGAATTTTGAGGTAAGTAAAGGTGGCAAATACGTCTTTGAAGCCAGATAAACAATCATTTCTTTTGGTTAGTTTACACAAGATTCGCCTACCTTTGTACTATGAAAATCGAACAATTCACGGACGAAGCACAGGAATTTATTCAAGCCCATATACAAGATGAGGTCACGACGTTAGCACTACAAGCGAAACGCTACCCGCATTTACCCCTTGCCGAACTGGTTGCCCAAATCAAAGCCCGTCAAAAAGCAAAAGTAAAGTTACCGCAATGGTTTGCTAATCCTCAGCTAATTTTCCCATCTGCTTTATCGGTCGAACAATGCTCTTCGGAGACTACTGCCTTGCTAAAAGCCAGCTTGATTTCGGGTGAATCTCTCCTAGACCTCACGGGAGGCATGGGCGTGGACGTTGCCTACATGAGCCAGCAAGTAAGTCATGCCATTTACCTTGAACAACAGACAGACTTAGCTACCTTAACCACTAATAATTTAAATTTATTAGGCATTCAAAATGTGACGTGTTTTGCGGAGAACTCCATCGAATGGCTTCAAAAACAAGACCCTACAACCACCTGCTTTTCATGGATTTACCTAGACCCACACCGCAGGGACGATACGGGAAATAAGGTGGTCTTACTTCAAGATTGTGAACCTAATATCTTAGCTATCAAAAATGTATTATTTCAGTACAGCGACCATATTCTTCTAAAAGCGTCGCCCATGCTCGACATTGACTTGGCCTTGAGAAGCCTAGAAAATGTGTGTCAAGTTTGGGTTGTCGCCGTTGAAAACGAAGTAAAAGAAGTGCTTTTTCATTTGACTAAAGAAAGCAATAATAACCCAAACATCGAAGCTATCAACCTATTGAAAGATGGTACGGTGCAAAAAGTTAGTTTCAAAAAAGCAGAAGAAGAATATATTCCTCAACAATTAAGCAAGCCCCTACGCTATTTGTACGAACCAAATGCGGCCATTTTAAAATCGGGAGCATTCAAAATGTTATGTCACCAACTGCATATTCATAAAATTGCGGCACACAGTCATCTTTATACCTCAGAAGATTTATTAGCTAATTTCCCAGGAAGAACCTTCGAAATTGTTCAAACCTGTAAACTAGATAAGAAAGAAATTTCAACGCTATTAAAAAGCCCTAAAGCCAACATTACCGTCCGAAATTTCCCGATGACGGTTAAACAAATTAGGGAAAAATTGAAGTTGCAAGAAGGTGGAGAAGATTACCTATTTGCCACGACAGATATGAATAATCAGAAAATCATAATCTTAACAAAAAAAGTGACTTCAACTTAATTTACAAGTCTTAAACTTGTATGATTCGCACTATTTATGTTACTTCGTAACAAGTGCCTAGCGTGCATAAAATCAAGAAAATAAGCTCAACAATTCAATAAAAACAACAGTACCTATGAAAAATCTATTATTCGCTGCCCTTTTATTTTTAGGAGCAAGCACCGTGAAAGCTCAAGTATTTTCTGGAATTCAGGAAGTAGAAAAAGCAAGCAAAGAAGGCTTATATACGTCTGTAGCCGTTGACGAGAAGTATGTAAAAGAATCGTGGGCAAAAGAACTTGCTAAATATGGCAAAATTGAAACAGGTAAAGGTGGTGCTTACAAAATTTTATCAGCAACTATCCCTACCATTTCACCTGACCCTGTGAACTTAGTCAGCAGAGTATTTTCGGACAATGGACGTACCAAAATTTTCTTATCATTGGCATTGGGTGAAGAAAATATTGTGAACGGAAGTCACCCAAAATATGCAGAAGGTGAACGTATTTTAACCACTTTTGTAAATACCGTTACGTTGGAAGAAAACGTAAGAACTGAGCAGAAGAAATTAGAAAGCTTCCAAGATGTACAGAAACGCATTGCAAGAAATTCAGACAAATTGGTTCGTTCGATTGAAAACAATAAGAAAGAAAAAGAGAATCTTTTGAAAAAAATTGAAGAGAACAGAATCGAATTGGAGAAATTATTAACAGATGTAGAGCAAATTAAGAAAGACCAAGTTAAAGCTGGCGACGAAGTAAATCTTCAACTAAAGCGTTTGGACGAAGCTAAAAAAATTGTTCCAACAAGATAGTTTTTATAAGCCAATTCCATAAAAAAATCCCGATTTTGTTGAATCAAAATCGGGATTTTTTTATGGAACCTGTTTAAACTTTCGTAGAACCACGTGCGTAAGCAATGAATATATTCTGTTTGAGCGTAGCGAGGTGGTTCGCCACTCCGATTATATATTCTTGATTTTTTTACGGTCCGCCGCTGCGGTTACTTTTTGTTTCAGACGGGGTCGCCCAGACGGGAACGCCTAGTTAAAAAGTAAGGCTAAGAATTAATCAAAGAATAGTATTTTTTAGAAAGTTTAAACAGCTTTATGCTTTAAAAAGCATAAAGTAGCGAGACTGCCCAGTTAAAATGCTTTACCTTCAAGTTTTTCATCCATAGAGGTTCTGTCGCTTGAAAGCCTAACGTTATCGGGAACTTCTCATGTTTAAAATTGATATTTTCAGTCGCAAAAAGTCCTTCATTATCTCCTGTATAAGTCAAATAAAAAATAGACGGAGCTACATCCATCGCTATTTTCTTAGCCAACTTAATTCCTTTCGTATTCGTCCCTAAGGTCACCAAATCTAGGTTAATACCATTTTTAACGGTAGGCATTCCGTGCAAATGGGCAAGAATCAAGGCTGTTTTAGCCGTCACTGCTTTCACAAATAATTGCTCAAAAAGAACATTTCGATCAATTTTAATAATCGGAGTAACAAGTCCATCGTTCACCTCCTCGCTTGGCTTATACAAGAACGAATAACTAATTGAAGAACGATACGAGAAATTGGGTTTGTCAACAACCTGAAAACGCAACCATTGATTCGAAAACCAAGGCTTTCCTTCAGAATCAAACGAAAATTGAGGACAATAACTAAATCGTTTTCGCTTCGCTTCAAAAAAGGCCATTAAGGCAGGATCGCCCAATGAAAAAGCAGGTACTAAAGAAATACCATTGTTCGTAACTTGGATAGACCCTGAAAAAGTTGTTTTCGCCTTAGTGGTATCTGAGTTGACATGGGCATAGGAATAACTAACGCTCGGTAAGAGCATCATAAAGAATAAAAGTGACTTCATATTTTAAGTGGAAATTGGGAAGGTAGTAAATTAAGAAATTTATAAAAAAATAGTGGTCGAAAGATATTCGACCACATTGGGTTCTATGGTAATACTCAGCTGTTTCTTTAGGAATATAAACTTCTATCTAAAAAATGTGCAATGATAACAGAAGTCATCATTGCACAGGTACAGTTAATCATTACGATAATCAATGTTAACCATGTTTCATAGAATTGTAATTTGGATAATAAACAAAGGGTACTTGTATTTAAGAGTTGTACTCGAATTTTTTTATAGGGATAATTGGAAAATGCTATTCTGATAGTATCAAGTTGATATTACGGTGCTTATTCCTATTAATGAAACAATAAATACCATCATTGTATCATTTCGATACAATATTAGGCAAAAAATTTCTTTTGACACAATTATTTTTGTTTTTTTTATAAAAAGTTAATCTTATTCAAGAATAAAATTCATAAAAACCTGATAGTCAATAAATTGCATTTACGGTATTGTTTACTTAAAGAAATCAAACAAATGATTCACTTTGCTATCATTTGATAATTTAAAATCAAATATAAGACTCCCCAAAAGGCAAATAGTCCCCAATGATTGGGGACTACTGCAAGCACTATATGTTAATCATTAATGTAGCTAAGTAATACTGATGAATTTTGCATGCTAAATGTTAGCCTTGATACATTCGCTATTACTTATTGACCCCTTTGAATAGTAAACTGACGGCTACTTTTTAAAAATAGAGCATCACTTAATGACGTTAATCTTAACGCTTCCAATCATTCCAGAAGGCAATAATTGAGCATTGGCTTGGTAGAATGGTATGGTTGTAAAAGTACTTTTGGCTTTTACATCAGGCTGAGCATCGCCAATTAATCGGTTTACCCAAAGGTTGGTTACTTTTACTTGTATCGTATTTTCGCCCGTTTTTATGGCTTCCGAAATATCCAATTTGAATGGTTTTTTCCAAGCAGTGCCTACGTTTTTACCGTTTACGATAACTTCCGCAATATTTTTCACATCGCCTAAATCAACCACATACATTGTAGCTTTAGCCAAGGAAGCCACCTTGAATGTATTCTCGTAAATAGCTGTTCCTGAGAAATATTTGATGTCGTTATCTGAACTTTCAGACCATGATGATAATTTGTCAAACGTTACATTTTTATCGTTAAAACTAACTTTCCACGGTGTTGAAATTTGAGTTAACGTTGTTTCTACTTTTGATGCTTTTGTGAAACTTTTAGCGGTTGTTTTTTCACTGAAAACAATAAAGTAAGCCTCCCACGATTCAAATTTTAATGGAATAATCGTTCTGCCATCTTTTACTTGATACGATACTTTTTCGGTTTTTCCCGTTTGTGCATTCCATAATTCGGGTACTTTGCCCGTAACGTTGAAACTCACTTCCGCAGTTGTTTCCTCCGCACTTCGACTATCTAACCAATAAATATCAGCCCCCTGACCCCCAGAAGGAGAAATTTGACGGTGACGAAACAGAATGTTGTTTTTGGCATTTGAAGTAATCACATCGGGTTGAATCGAGACTTTATCAAATGAGGTAATGTTTTTGCTTGCCCAAATTTCATTGGCAAGTTTCTGAAATTCAGCATCGTTATCAGACAAACTTGGCGATTTTTCTGGCTTTGTTCCAACAACTTTTATACCTGCATCAACCAAGGTTTTGATTTTTTTCAAAACGGGCAACGTCATAAAATTTGCGGATTCGTCTAACATCAATACCTTATAACTATTTCCGCTATTGGCAACTAATTTTCCATCTTTTGCCTGAATGACGTTTAACAAAGCAGACGAATTGACAAAGTCAAACTCAAAACCCGTAGGAATAGTGGGCAATTTATCTTTACAAACTAATGTTACGTTCGTATTTTCACCATAATAGTAAAGAATATCAGCAACGTTTCTGCCTTGTTGGAGCATAAAACTGCTGCGTCCAAGATAGTTCATCCAAGCCTTTCCACCTGCTTCTGCCCACGTTTCCAGACGAGTAAAATATTGTCCGAATGGCCCAAGTGAAAAACCTGGCCCTTTGTCTAATGGTTGATGTACCGAAGTATGAATCACAAAGCGGTTTAATCCCGATGCCAATTCCATATCCGCAGTACGTTTTAATTTTTCTGGATGCCAGCTAAACGCATTTTGAATTGAAGTCATTGATTCAGCCGCCACAATATTTTGTCCGTAGATATTAGCAACCGAAGCGGCTTCTCTGATGTCACCTGCACTGCGAGCTTCTTCCTCATTTCCACCTGCCAAACTTCCCGGAGTCCACATGGCAGACATCGGAATATCCGCATTGCGTTTTACATCCATGCCATCCGCTAAAAAAATACGTCCATTTTCATGCGACTCCGTGTAGCGTTTCATACCTCGTTTGTGTAATTCTTCGCCAATCACGTCATAATGATTCTCGGAAATCATTTCGCCAATCGTCTTACGGAAATCCCATAAGAACTTTTCACTTGATTCTAAATCATTTACGACTCTACCCGTTAACACAGGAATCCATTTAATGAGGTCATAGCCCCGTCTTTTCTTGAATTCTTCGGGCATATTTTTTGTCCAAGTCATGTGTCCAGCTTCGTAGCTATCCAACACCATGTATTGAAGTCCCTTTGCCCCCATAAATCCGCCTGTGGCATCTTTATACATATCGAGGTAGGTATTGATGTATTTTTTAACGGCTTCTTTGTCTAATTTATCTACTTCCAATCCCGTAGCTTCTGGCGATGCAGGGTGATTTTGACGACCTGTAAGCGAATAGCCCAAACGGACAACCATCCAATAAGCCCCCCCTGCCCCCGATGGAGGAGCTTCCCAGTTCAACGTTCCATCGGGCAACATTTTGTCTGTCAAATCAATTACATCATTTGATGAGATTACATCAACGTTTATTCCCCCTTCGGGGGTTAGGGGGCTTTGTTCTTTCCATGCCGAGAATCCCGCTTTGTCTTCGGCTTGGTCAATGCGAGAAGTGTTGAATAACACAAACTCAGCGATATTTGTTCCTGCGGGTTTAGGAGCTTCCGTCATTCCCATCATTGCCATAATTGGGCTTAATTCCCCTTTGAGTGTCTCAAAGCAAATACGCCAATATTTAGCGGTTGTAGCAGGAATCTGCGTGGTGATAAAAGGCAATGTTGTATTAGAAACTTTAGCAACCGTTCTAAAATTAACACCATCGTCACTCACTTTTAGACTACGATTTGTAGGGCCTCCGTTAAACTCAGCTAACTCACCTGCTTCGCCCATAGCCAAGGCAAATGCCTTGAACGTTTGAGGGGTATCGAACTCATATTGCACCCACATATCTTGCCCAACTTCCATTGGAGGCAAGAAATACGTTTGGTTAGCATCGTGGTCGAGCATCAATTTGGCATCAAAATCTCCTCCACTTTTAGACAATTTGGGCTTTAAATCCAGCAGGTGTTTTTCGTTGCTGGGTAACTTATAAGCAATCACAAGGGCATCAGACGAAAAGTGTGGTTTTTCACCAATAAAGCCACCCATAACCCCTCCTGCATTGGTTTCAATATCACCATATTTCCCGATAACATCAGGTAGTTTAGGTAATTGTATCGTTTGTTTTTTTCCCCCTTCGACCAATGCTTCTGTAAAAACATATTTCTTCATAGCATCTTTAGGCTCAACCCAAGGCCCTCCCGTCACACTCCACCCCGGTGAACCTGCTATTGCCATTTCAAGCCCTTTTTTATCCGCTAATTCAGTCGTGAATTTGAACGCATCTTTCCAGTCTGGTTGCATGAAAACCAGTTTTTTAGGAACAATTACGGGAGTCATCAAATTAGCATCGAAGTTTTGGAAACCGCCAATACCTACTCGGCTCATCCAGTCTAAATCTTTCTGAATACCGTCTTTGGTAATATTCCCATTCATCCAATGCCACCAAACACGGGGTTTTGCGGTATTAGGTGGGGTTTCAAAATCACGCAAGAGCTGCTGAGCTTGACTACTAAAGCTAATTGTACCAAGCATTATCATTGCGATAATACGCTTATTTACCATCATCATGTTCAGGATTAAGGGATAAAGAATGTATAGCGTAAAATATAAACAACCACTCGCTTTTAATTTAAGTGGCTAAAGACAAAAATCTATTCAAGAATAATCCAAAAAGCTATTCAGATATTTCGGTATTAAATAAGCCAACTAGCTATAAATACGACTTAAAGTATGAAAAACTAGCATATTTATCATTTTACACATAAATAATATTACAAATATAATCCACACTTTATCCTTTTTGTGAATCAAAATAATGACAATGATATTCAAAATAAATCCAAGCGTTCGTATCTAATGGTATCAAAATGACAATTTAGGATAGTTTTCTTCCGAAAAGCACCAAAACCACCCAATATAAAATAGAAATAAACAAATATAAAATTAGATTTAACTGTATTTTGTAATATGTATTTAGTTAAATTGTAACTTTACAGACCATTTTACCATTCTTATAAAGATTGCTTTAAAGACCTTTAAATAGATTTATAAAGACAGTCCAACTTAAATTATGCCAAATAATATATTGAACAACGACCCAATGAGCAAACGATATTTGCCAAACATTTCTGTAGATAGTGTCATTTTTGGATTTCATAACAGACAATTAAAAGTGTTGTTATTACGATTTAAAAATACAGAAATGTATGCCCTACCTGGTGGATTTATTGATAAAGAAGAAGATTTAGAAGATTCTGTAAAACGTATCCTTTCCGAAAGAACAGGATTACATGATATATATTTAGAGCAGTTTGGAACATTTGGCTCAAAACAACGTGCGTATGGAGAAGTTCATAAAGCGGTAGCTGAAGCCATCGGTAAAACCTTTGACCCAAATGCGTGGGTAGCTCAGCGTTTTGTAACAGTCTGTTACTATGCCTTAGTAGATTTTCATAATACCATTCCTAGTCCAGACCCTGCTTCTGATTTATGCGACTGGTTTGATATTAACGAGATGCCTAACCTGATGTTTGACCACAATGCAATCGTACAACAAGCCTTGGCTTCTTTACGCTTAATGTTGGATTATAAATTGGTGGCATTTAACCTCATGCCAGATATGTTTACGATGAATGATTTACAAAGTTTGTACGAAACCATTCTTGGTAAGAAATTACTACGTACTAATTTCCAACGTAAAATGCTTAGTTTGGGGATTCTCGAACGGGTAGATAAACAGTGGACTGGTGGAGCTCACAAAGCAGCGTATTTGTATCGCTTTGATAAGAATAAGTATGAAGAAATGCAAAAAGAAGAGGCAAGTTTAAGCGGTATATAAAATAATCAAAAGGACTCACTCCCGAGGAAAGAGTCCTTTTTTGTTGCCGAGAGCATGATTATCCTTGAGGTTTATCAGAATTTCTTGGCTTGTTTGATGGTTTACTATTCGTGCGTTTCGGTGGATATGGTTTTTTCTTCCCTTTATTTCCTCCAAAAGAATTCGACACAGGTTTTGCTGTGTAACTTGGCCCTTCTTCAAAACCCGCTGGCAAAGGTGATTTTTCGATTTCTCTTCCAATCAACTCTTCAATAGCCATGAATTTCCGCTGGTCTTTGTCATTAATAAACGTAATGGCTGTTCCTTTGGTTTCTGCACGGGCAGTTCTACCAACACGGTGAATATAATCTGCGGGATCGCTCGGCACGTTGAAATTGATAACCAAACTAATTCCTTCAATATCAATACCTCTCGAAATAATATCCGTTCCGACCAAAATAGGCAACGATTTACTTCTAAATTCTCGTAAAATCTCTTCTCGTTCTTTCTGCTCTAAATCTGAGTGAAAAGCTTTTGACACCAAACCCATACGGTTCAATTCAATGTCTAATTTCTTAGCCATTTCTTTGGTCGAAGCAAAAATAATTACTGTACCCCATACCTTTTCAGTCAAAATTGTTTTCAACAAGGCCATTTTTTGAGTGTCAAAAGCCAAATAAGCTTCTTGGGTTACCCCTTCGGCTGGTTTTGAAATCGAAATGGTTACTTGTTCGGGTTCATGCAAAATCGTTTTTGCTAAGGCTCTAATTTTAGGTGCCATCGTTGCCGAGAACAAAACAGTCTGACGTTTAACAGGCAAGTGCTTGATAATACGAAGAATATCATCATAAAAACCCATATCCAACATACGGTCAGCTTCGTCCAAAATCAAATGCTGCAATTGATTAAAATTCAATGCCCCCATCTGAATTAGAGCAATTAAACGCCCTGGTGTAGCAATCGCAATTTCAGCTCCTTGTTCTAATGCACGCTTTTGTTGCACCCATGCAGCACCATCTCCTCCTCCATAAATTGGAATCGAACTGATACCTGTAAAATAGCCCAAACCTTCAATTTGTTGGTCAATCTGAATGGCCAATTCTCTTGTAGGTGTAAGGATTAAGGTATTTAAACGACGTTGTTTTTCAGGCGTATTAATGATTTTATGCAAAATGGGCAATAAAAAAGCAGCCGTCTTCCCTGTACCTGTTTGAGCGCAAGCAATCAAGTCTTTCCCCTTCAAAACCAAGGGAATAGCTTGTTCTTGAATAGGCGTTGGCTTGGTATAACCCATGGCATCTAAGCCTTCTGTAAGTTTACTATCGAAATTAAAATCGTGAAATGTCAATATATTAGTAGTGTTAAAGTAATTTTGGTATTAAAAACATTCAAAGGTAATAACAATTAACTTGGTATTTACCATATTATAAAACAAAGCCATGGAAAGTCCTATCGTAGTGAGCAACTATATGCCTTTACATATTACCAAACTTTGGAAAAACATTGCAGGGCAAGGCTCTCGTCGCAAACGAAACCGTTTTCGTGAAATTTATAAAAATCATTTAGGAATAAGTTCAGACGAATATTTTTATCAGATTATGCGAGGAGAAATCAAAATTCCAGAAGTAGATGCCCAGTATTGTGAAACGCTTCTGAGAAATATTAGACAGCAAGGATAAAAACTAAGCAACCTTGGTATAACCATGCTTTTTGGAGAACGATGAAGGACTCTCGTGTTTCAAGCTTTTAAATACTTTTCCAAAGTAAGAAACATTATTAAACCCTGTTTCAAAACAGACATCAGCAACTGGCTTTCCTTCCAACAGCAATATACAGGCTTTATTTACCCTATATTCATTAACAAAGTCTGTGAACGTTTGATTCAAGTTTTTCTTAAAATACGTGCAGAATGCAGGAACTGTAAGACCAACCTCCTCGGCAATTAACTGTATATCAACTTCTTGATTATAGTTTTTCTCCACAAAGGTATAAACTTTAGCCAATCTTTTTTGGTCTTTGCTATTAAATTCATAGGTTGTTCCAAAAGCATTGAGCAACGTATATTCTGAGCTTAACGCCAATGTCTGAAAAATAGTCAGTAAGGTAATCATTCGCTCAAAAGGTTGTTGAGTAACCATCGTTTTAAGCAGTTCTTCCACTCTTTTTTGGGTATCTCCATAAAAACAGATACCCTGCTGTGAACGTTCGAGTAATAGCTTCACTTTTTCCATCTCTTTGGACTCAAAGAACGTATCGCCCAAAAAGTTGGGTAAAAACTGCACATAGAGTTGTTCGAAGGTATCTATTGCTCCAAAACCAAAACCTCCATGCGGAACATTCGAGCCAATTAATACCAATTGCCCTTCCTTAAAATAGCTCAAGTGATTCCCTACATGACATCGCCCAGAGCCTTGAGCCACACAAACTAATTCAATTTCCGTGTGATAATGATATGACCATTCAAACTGCTTAGGGTCATGGTCTAGCATATAATTTACCTTAAAGGAGCTACCATCATCGGGAAGAATGCGTTCAAAGGAAGTTTTCATTAAACAATCGTTTAAAATTTCATAGTGCTTCGTACAAATTTATAAAAAAAATACAAATCTTTCTATCCTGATAAATTAGGTTAGGTAGATTGATTTAGTTTTTGTTCGATGGTGAAAAAAGCGAAAAATAGAAAACATAAATTATCTTAAACACCAATCAATAAAAGATAAAAAAACTAATTAACCTGTTACATTTAAGAATATATCTATTTTTTCAGTTTTGTACAAATAATTTGTTTATTGACTTTTATAATGAAGTTAAAACCAAGTAATTTTGTTGAGCCTATTACTTAGGCATTTAGAAAAGAACACTAAAAATAACAAATATGTCAACTGTAACTCAATACGTTCCGTACAAAGTAAAAGACATCACCCTTGCAGAATGGGGTCGTAAAGAAATTCGTTTAGCAGAAGCTGAAATGCCAGGTTTGATGGCAATTCGTGCTGAATATGGTCCTTCTCAGCCATTAGCTGGTGCAAGAATCGCTGGTTGTTTACACATGACTATCCAAACTGCTGTGTTAATTGAAACATTAACGGCTTTGGGTGCAGAGGTAACTTGGTCTTCTTGTAACATTTTCTCTACACAAGATCATGCTGCTGCGGCTATCGCTGCTGCGGGTATTCCTGTGTATGCTTGGAAAGGTATGAACGAAGAAGAGTTCAACTGGTGTATTGAGCAAACATTATTCTTCGGTGAAGATCGTCAACCATTAAACATGATTTTGGATGATGGTGGTGACTTAACTAACATGGTATTTGATGAATATCCTGAGTTAATCGCTGGTATCAAAGGTTTATCAGAAGAAACAACTACAGGGGTTCACCGTTTATATGAGCGTTTGAAAAATGGTACGTTATTCTTACCAGCTATCAACGTGAACGACTCAGTAACAAAATCTAAATTCGACAACAAATACGGTTGTAAAGAATCATTAGTTGACTCTATCCGTCGTGCTACTGACTTAATGTTGGCAGGTAAAGTTGCCGTAGTTGCTGGTTATGGTGACGTAGGTAAAGGTTCTGCTGAATCACTACGTGGTGCAGGTTGCCGTGTTTTAGTAACTGAAATTGACCCAATCTGTGCATTACAAGCTGCAATGGATGGTTTTGAAGTAGTTACAATGGACGAAGCTGCTACTCGTGCAAACATTTTTGTAACAGCAACAGGTAACGTAAACATTATCAAAGGTCGTCATTTCTTAGCAATGAAAGACAAAGCGGTAGTTTGTAACATTGGTCACTTCGATAACGAAATCGACATGGCTTGGTTAAACGGAACTTACGGAGCTACCAAACAACAAATCAAACCTCAAGTTGATTTGTATGAAATAGAAGGAAAAGAAATCATCATTTTAGCAGAAGGACGTTTAGTAAACTTAGGTTGTGCTATGGGACACCCATCGTTTGTAATGTCTAACTCATTCTGTAACCAAACATTAGCTCAATTAGAGTTATGGTTGAACACAGACAAATATGAGAAAAACGTGTACATCCTTCCTAAACACTTAGATGAGAAAGTAGCGAAATTGCACTTAGCTCACATCGGTGCTAAATTAGAAGTATTAGACACAGAACAAGCTGCTTATATCGGCGTTTCAGTAGAAGGTCCATTCAAATCAGACTTATACCGTTACTAGGATTTAGTTATTTCAATAAAAAAGGAGGCTGTCTTGTAGATAGTCTCCTTTTTTGTTTTAACATTTTTTAGTTTTTACTTCTCCATCTCGCTACCTAAATTTACAAGGCATAAAAACCAGAAAACAAGCGACTTATGGAAATCAAAAACTTTCAGAAAATAGTTAACTTAAAACAACAGTCTCTCATCCTATTAATAGCATTTTCCTTCATTTTCTACGTTCTCCTAAATGAATGTTTCGCTCAAATAGCACTAATTATAGCTGAACAGCGTATCGTAATCTTACCGACTCTTTTGGGCATTGTATGTGGCAATAAAGGTTTTAATCATAAAGACCTCATTTTATTTATCGCTTTTATAGGACAACGACTCTGCTTTATCTATGGCTATAACAGCTTATTCCGTTCAAAATATGAAATTTTGAGCCATTTTTTAGGCGTATATGTCATAGCTGACTTCATAAGAGTTTTTCTAATTTTAGTACCAATAGGCATCAATTGGGATGTCTATTTTTACCCTGCCTTTCCAATACTTCATTTTAGTAGAATGACAGGAATACCGAGTTGGCTGTGTTTTATAACAACAGGTAGTTTAAGCCTATTCGTATTTTACAAAACTCAAAAATTAAATATTACTAATCTTGTGACTTACTTTTGCTTAACCCTCCTATCATTTATTAGTTATGTAGGGTTATGTTATGGATATACTGGTATGTTTTTTACAGCGTTCTTAGATTAACCGCTGTCAGGGTCTTTGACCACTGACAGGGTTAATCTAAGAACTAGTTATTGCATCCAACAACAAAAAGGGAGCCTACCGTAACGAAAAACTCCCTTTGGAAAATTGAGAGTAACATTACTTGGGTCTATTTCTGAAAAACTAAATAAGAAATCTGCTATTTCTGTATAAATAATAAGAACCCCCTCAAAATAAGAGAAAGCCCATCCAGCGAGATGGGCTTTCAATAACACTAACCCAAAAAAACTATTCACTAATTCTAAATTGCAAATCTCTCACAACAATAGGAGTCGAATTGATATTGTTTTTAATGAATACTTCTAAGTAATCTCCTTGATTAATCTCTGCCACCGTTTCCAATGTCAATTGAAAACCTTCGCCTTTTGCCTCAAGAGCAATCGAAGAATTTGGAGCAATTTGAAGCAACCCATTTTTATACACCGCCACCGACAAGTCTGAATTTGCCTCAGGGGTTTTTCCGCTTGCATTAACATAAATGCGTGCATTTAGTGTTCTTTTACCAGTGTAGGTAACTCGGTTGGGAGTAGCGACAAAGCCATCGGCTTTCATTACCGTTGTTTCTCCAGCTATTTTGGTAAACAAATTAGGCGAAATCAACTTCGTAGCGGCCGTATTTTCATTCATATACAGAAAGGCATAAGGTTTTGTATCAGGTAGCCCCGCCCCATTCTGTCTCATTTCCCAACCTGGTGTATAAGAGTCAAAACCACTGATCAATACCGCAGGGCCTCTAAATAAATTACCATTCATTCTTGCCTGATCAACCTTTGCTTTCTCATGAAATTTAACAGCCGTACTCCCCGAGAAAACAAAATAGTTATTAGACATATCAATATCATTTGCCTCAAAATCAGCTAAAAACTCAATTCCAACCCCTGAAGATATTCCCGTAATGTAATTATAGGCACTACAAAACTTTCCTGTTGTTCCCGTTACTTTCAGACCGTCTCTACATCTCCAAAAATTGGTTGTAATAAACATCGAATTGAAACCGCTAAACCGTCCTACGCCTCCGCTAGATACTCTTGGGGCTTCTACTACTGAGTTCCCTGCTAAGAGATTCAAGGCTTTTGTTCCAGAATTATCTTCAAAATCACACGCTGTAGTAGCGGCACTTAATGGAATAATACATAACTTTTCTAAATAAACATCTGCTTCTTGGCTTCTAAGAACAGCTCCTTTGGTAGCAGAAAGAATTCGATCTTTTCCTGGGTCTAAGCCTCTTAAACCTGCTCCATTGAGGTTGATACTATTCAAACCGATGTCAACAGAACCAGAAATAATATATACTTTGGCAGAATTGAGGGTAATTACGCCATTCTGAGGAGTGGGAAAATCGCTAAGAGCATCAACATAAACAATACTGGAAGGAAGTGGACTTGAAATGTCTTTTTGAGCAAATGAAGTGGTTAGTACACACAAAAATAAGAGCATCGAACGGATGCTTGTAAGTAAGTAATTCATAATAATGTGTTTAATAATGTGTTTAATAATGTGTTAATTAATGATTAGATTATACTGTATTATTGGACTTATAGCAACTTGACAACACCAATAGAATCAGGGATATTACCCTGATTATCAAAAGGTTATAGTATTACTATTAGGCAATAAAAATCATTTAGAAGTGATAAACACTCCTAAAGCACATTATACTTACGAAATACAAGCGTACTTGGATTTAGATTAAGCATTTTTATTTTTTCTGATAACCAACTAACAAAAAGGGAGCCTGCCATCACGACAAGCTCCCTTTTTGGAATTCGTATTTTCAACGAAACTATTTCAACTTCGCCACAATATCAGCAATCGAAAGTTTTTCTTGCTCTCCCGAAATCATATTTTTCAAGGTCAAAATACCTGATTCCATTTCTTCAGACCCAATCATACAGGTATAAGCAACGTTTTTGCGGTTGGCATAATCCAATTGCTTTTTAATTTTGGCTGTATCAGGATAAATTTCCGCATTAATTCCAGCCAAACGAGCCTGTTGCAACAAACTATGTGCGTAATTTAATTCTGCTTCTCCAAAATTACTGAATAACAATTTAGTGGTAACATTACTATCACTTGGTAACAAATTCAATTCTTCCAATACATCATAGATACGGTCAACACCAAATGAAATTCCTACGCCCGAAACGCCAGGCAAACCAAAAGTTCCTGTCAAATTATCATAACGTCCACCACCTGTAATAGAGCCAATTTGTACGTCTAAGGCTTTCACTTCAAAAATTGCACCTGTGTAATACGACAAGCCACGAGCAAGGGTAATGTCCAATTCTACGTGTTCGTCAGACACGCCAAACGCTGCCATATACGCCCATAC
>JARXAV010000264.1 GCA_029865665.1 Flectobacillus sp.
TGGCTCAATACTCAACTTAGTCTGCCCGTATCTTTCAGTACACAAGCGTATGTACGGAAATTACATCAGTACATGGTTGACTCTCTGAACAGAAACCCAACTGGCAGATACACCTTAGCAAATGTAGGTGTAAACAACAGCCATTTTGACATTGCTTGGTTTCAGGGAAGTATGACAGCACAAGACCAACTACGTTGGCGTGTTACCTTAGCACTCAGTGAGATTTTAGTTACTTCAAGAATCTCTGTATTTGACGATAACCCCTATGCTTTAGCCAGTTATTATGATCTACTTCAACGTCATGCTTTTGGTAATTACAGAGCACTTTTAGATAGTGTTACCTATCACCCTGCGATGGGTAGTTATTTAACATTCTTGAACAACCATGCTACCGATGTGGCGGATGGAAAACAAGTATATCCTGATGAAAATTATGCACGAGAAATTATGCAATTATTTTCGATTGGTTTATATAAGTTGAACACCAATGGAACGGAAGTGAAAGATGCTGCTGGTAAATCTATTCCTACCTACACCAATGCTGATATTGCAGGACTTGCAAAGGTATTTACAGGACTTTCTTGGGGAGATGCTCGCTATCTGGGCGATAGTAGGAAAGATATTTGGAGTTATACAAAACGAATGAAGTTCTTTCCCATTGACTCTAGTGACAAATATATTCGTCCTTGGAGGTCAAATCCTCGCATCGTAAATGGGCATGAACCTGGCACAAAAACCTTTCTTGGATATACCGTCATAAGTCGCCCTGTAGCACAAGGCGAATTGGATATTCAAGATGCCCTAAACACGGTGTTTAACCATCAGAACGTTGGGCCTTTTTTGGCACGCCGACTCATCCAACGCCTCGTAACTTCCAACCCAAGTGCTGACTATATCCAACGAGTTGCAACCATTTTTAATAATAATGGAAGTGGCGTAAGAGGCGACCTAAAAGCTGTTATCAAAGCGATTTTCTTGGACCCAGAAGCTAGAGACATTATCACAGCGAATAACAACCCCTATTTCGGTGCGTTAAGAGAACCATTCATCCGCTACATGAATTTACTAAAAGGGGTAAATCTGACAGCAACTGGTGGAGTATTCAGAAACACGATGGGAAGAGTATATAATAACATGGAACAACGTCCTCTTAATTCAAACACGGTGTTCAACTTCTTTATTCCAGATTATTCTCCCGATGGTGAGTTGAAAAATGCAGGCAAATTTGCTCCAGAATTTCAATTACTAAGTGCTCAAACACTCGCTGGATATTGGAATGCCTTAGATGATTGGTTGATTGACAATGACCCAACAGACTATTATTGGGGACTTTTTTCGGGTGAAACCTACAAACCAAACGAGGACCCTAAAATAGACTTAGTTGCGGATAATGTATTGGCTAAAAATGCTAAAATCCCGCTACTACTCGACAAATACAATCATATTTTGGCACATGGACAATTAAGTGCCGAAACACTTGCTACCATCAAAACTGCAATTGAAAGTATGCCTTACAGTGAAGATGGAAACGGAGTACCGAATGTTACGGAGTCCTATCGTAGAATTCGAATGGCCATTTTCCTAATCATGTCTTCGCCAGAGTACCTAATCAATAGATAAACTAACCACATGAATAGAAGAGATTTTATAAAACGGTCAGGATGTGCCGCCATGGGTTCAACAACGCTTTTGAACACCTTGTCGAACCTTTCTATGTTCAATGGAGCATTAGAAAAATCATCTTTTAACGCAAGCGGTGTTTCAGACTATAAGGCTTTGGTATGTATCTTATTCTCAGGAGGAATTGACTCATACAGCATGCTAGTCCCGTCTGGTGTAACCACCTCCGATAATGGTTTTAATGAGTATAAAGCTGTCAGAACGGATTTGGCAATCGCTAATGCAACAAATTTATTGCCATTAACCAATCCACAGTGTTCAGGTTTTAGAACCTTACCCTGTAACTATGCCTCATTCGGGGTTCACCCTGGCATGACAGAGTTACAAGGGCTATTCAACTCAGGTAAACTAGCATTTATGGCTAATGCAGGTACGCTTGTAGAACCGATTATGAATGTGACCCAATTTAATAGTGGATTAAAAAAAATACCATTAGGATTGTATTCTCATTCTGACCAGCAAATGCAGTGGCAAACGTCTGTTCCTCAGTCTCGTGATGCAGCAGGTTTTGGAGGACGTGTGGCCGACTTAATGAATGCTAGTAATACACATCAAGAAGTCTCCATGAATATTTCACTAGCTGGAAAAAACATTTTTCAACGTGGTCAAGACCTGGCAGAATATTCCATCAACAGAAATATTACCGCTTCAAATGTGGGTATTCAAGCACTTCCCTCTTGGTGGAGTAATACGGGTATGGCAACACAGAATAGGAATAACGCCATTGACAGTATGGTATCAAAAGTATACTCAAACCTCTTAGAGAAAACATTTTCTGGTATTGGAAAAAAAACCTACGATTCTTTCCAAGTATTCAAAGAGGCTTTAGGCTATGCTCCAACACTGACCACCTCCTTTCCAAATAATAACTTCGCCTCGGATTTGGCAGCTGTAGCGAAAGTGATGAGTGTCAGAAATAACTTGGGTACAAAACGTCAAATATTCTTCATTGACCTAGGTGGCTGGGACATGCACGACAGTTTAGTAACGGGCATGGCAACTAAATTACCTATTATCAGTCAAGCACTCAAAGCGTTTTATGATGCAACGGTTGAAATGGGAATCGCAGACAAAGTAACGACGTTCACGATTTCTGATTTTGCCAGAACAGCAACCTCAAACGGTTTAGGGGCTGATCATGCTTGGGGAGGCAATATGATGGTTATGGGTGGTGCCGTAAAAGGAGGTAAAATTTATGGCTCGTTCCCTAAAATGAATGTAGTTAGCAATACTCAAAACATTTCATTTAGGGGAAACTTCATTCCGTCCATCTCTACCGATGAAATGTACGCTGAACTCGCCCTTTGGTATGGCATTAGTCCTGCTGACTTATGTTATGTTTTACCTAATTTAGGAAACTTCTATAGCTATGCAGCTGGAAACTACCCTGTAGGCTTTATGAATTTCGCTAATACGACTATTTCGACTGACAATGACCCTAATAAAGGCTGTCTTACTTACTAATATTTTTACTAAGACTTCTTATGAAATCACTATTACTTAGTCTATTTCTTTTTTTAGTCCTTCATACCTACTCCTTTTCTCAAAGCTGTGTGGGTGCAGCTGGACAAGTGAAATGGAATTACTGGCTAAACTTTGAAAGTAAGCCAGACACAAACGTATTAGCAGCCATGGAAAATTTCCCTAGCCATCCTGATGGACAACAAGTGATACGCTCTTTAACCACAACTCCCAGTTTTACGGATTACTTTGCCAGTTATATCAGAGGATATATTCATGTAACCAGTACAGACAACTATATCTTTAACATAACAGGAGACGATCAGTGTTATTTTTATCTAAGCAGTAACGAACTCCCTGCCAATAAACGACGACGAGCTTGGATTACGACATGGACGGAACCTGAAGAATACGATAAAGAAGTAACCCAAACTTCTCAGATTATTCGTCTAGAAGCAGGTAAGTATTATTACTTTGAGCTTTATAACTTTGAAGGAAATGGCAGAGACTTCGTATCCTTAGCTTGGCGAAAAGCTTCGGCAACGCCTGTTGTATGGTCTGTAATTGATGCTACCTATATTAATGATTACACCTGTGGGCAATCTTGTCCTGTAAGAGGAACGCCGTGTAACGATGGTAATGCGTCCACAACTAATGATTTACAAGATGGATTCTGTAATTGTGTAGGAACGTTTCCAACCGCCAATGCCTGCATTGGTGAAAGAGGCGTTGTTGATGCCTATTATTACGATAACATAACGGGTAGCTATATTGAAAATGATTTGCAAAATGCTCCAAAATTTCCTCTTTTACCAGATAGACGAGAGAAATTAGACGGAGCTTACGGTCCCCTATCACCTTATACAAAAGATAATTATGGAACTCTTGTACAGGGATATTTGACAGTACCTTCCACGGGTACGTATGAGTTCTTAATTACAGGGGATAATCAAACGTTTTTCTTTATGAGCAAAAATGATTCCATCGAATATAAACAATATCATCAAGCTATTGTATTTAGTGGAATCGGAGAAAACGATTATACCAACTCGACATTCCAAAAAACGGGACCTTTATACTTAGAAAAAGGGAAGTATTATTATTTTGAATTCAGACATAAAGAAAGCACTTGGCGAGACCACTTTAATCTCTTTTGGAAGGCTCCTTTCCATGAAGTAAAAGCATGGAAGAAAGTTCCAAACTTTTATCTTTATGACTATAAATGTGAAATTGCCTGTATCGCTCAAGGAACACCTTGTGACGATGGTAATGCCTACACCAATAACGATAAAATCAATGCAACTTGCGACTGTGTTGGTACGCCATGCTCAGGCTTAGACTGCGACGACGAAGTTGCTCGTTATCAACCTTATGCAGCGGCAGCTCCTACAGCGAGTTTAACAGCAAATTATGCAGAAAGCTCATGGCTCTCGTGTACTACGGCTCCGAACCCCAATAGCAACAGGGCTGCCTACACTAAATGGATAAGATATGATTTTGGTAGTCAATATAAATTCAACGGTTCAAGGATTTGGAACTATAATGTAGCTGGACAAACAAATAGAGGCTTCAAAGTTGTTAGTGTCGACTATTCAACAAATGGTACTACATGGACATCACTTGGTAGTACTTACTCGTGGCCACAGGCATCTGGAGCTTCCGATTATGCGGGTTTCACAGGGCCAAACTTTAACAATATTAAAGCTCGTTACATTCTCATTAGTGCTATCCAAGATTGGGGTGGGACAGGATGTACAGGCTTCAGTAAAGTCACATTCGATGCAAGCCTTTGCGAGCCTAGCGGAACACCTTGCGATGATGGCGACCCACTGACAAAACTGGATAAATTTGATGCAAATTGTAACTGTACAGGAGTCAAAATTAATTGTGCAACAGATACCTTAAACCTAGGGACTCTAAACATTTCCGATTCATTATTTCAAGCCAAAAAACTGATTAACTCTCAAAATATAGTACCACTTAATCGTAATGTATCGTTCGTTGCGGGTAATAGTATCGTTCTATTACCAGGGTTTGATACAGGCTCAAATGTACGTTTCAACGCAGATGTAAAGGCATGTATTACTGCAGCATTTCTGGATAATCAAGCCAACAAAATCGTGAAAGATGATTTGGACAATAATAATTTGAAAAAAATCATCTTTAACTTAGATGCTCCTGCTCAGGTGAAGCTAGTCTTAAAAAATGCCAACTTACAGAACATCGTCACCTTAATTGACAGCTATTCAGAGATTATAGGAACACAAGTAAAGATTTTACCTACCACCAAATTACCCAAAGGTACCTATTGGGTAGAACTAACAGTTAATAAAAATGTACTTACTGAAAAGCTTACGTTATAACATACCACTAATAATCTGCTTATTGGGGATTTGTAATGCTGTTTTGGGGCAAAATATGAGTGTTGATTTCTATCCAGAAAAAGACAATACGATGTTCTCTGAAAGCAATACATTAAGCGATGGCTCAGGGAAAAGTTTTTTTGCAGGAAAAACAGAAGGTAATTTAGGCACTCAATTTAGAAGAGCTTTGGTCAAGTTCCCTATAACGGGAATACCCTCTAATGCAATTATACAATCAGCAACACTAACCTTAGCAGTAATGAAAGCAGCTTCGTCTTCCATAGACCACAACGTTGCTATTCATAAAGTATTGAAGAATTGGGGTGAAGGTGCTTCCATAAGTTTGGGAAAGGGGGCGGCTGCTAAAACAAACGATGCCACTTGGAAATACACCTTCTATAGTACGCAATCATGGACGAATTTAGGAGGGGACTTTGTTGCCTCTCCCTCCGCATCAACAAGTGTACACTATGACCCTTATACACTACAATATGCTGTATGGTCTAACACTGCGATGTTGAGCGATGTTCAAGCGTGGATAGCCAATCCTGCAAGTAACTTTGGGTGGATTTTGATTGGAGATGAAGCGGTGGATGGTTCGGCCAAACGTTTTTCTTCTCGTGAAGAAACCATTTATCCTAAACCAACCTTAACCATCACATACAGCATCCCTCAAGAAGAAAAAGTGTATATCAATGAGGTTTCTCCCAGTCAAAAATGGGTTGAACTTTATAACCCAGCAACACCATCCATAGATTTATCATCTTATTGGCTCAGAAATGGCACATCCAGTACAGCTATTTCAAGTTTAACTCCCTTAAATGGAGATTTACAACTCGATTCGGCTGAATACATCATTCTTCCCGTTTCAACCATTGGCATTACTACTGGTGAACTAGCACTTTATAAAGGAGACCCCACTAATTCCAGTGCCACCATGAAGGCATATATCCAGTATGGAGCAACAAACCAAAGTCAGGCTTCGAAGGCAGTAACTTCGCTATTCTGGGATAATGTTAGCACCTTTTTACCCACTTTTGCAGATAGTACTAAAACTTACTCCGTCACAACTACTTCTACCTTTAGCTCTGGGAAAGACATTCGAGCGGTGTCTTGGCTAACTCAAAAAAAGACACCCTCCTACAAAAATAATAGTTGCCCAACTATACTGACATTAGAAGGAAATCTCTTGAACGGCAGCTACCAATCTCAAGGCTTACAAAGTTTATCTAAAGGGACAATTGAGTTAAATCAGCTTCAACTCAGCTCAGAACAAGTACTTGAGATAATCCCACCTCAGCAATTCCATAGCAATACTGGACAAATAACAATCACGATTGCAGGTTGTACTTACTAAAATCAAAAAGTCCCATTTCCGTTTCCGAAAATGGGACTTTTTATAGCTATCAGTTAATCTTTGGTTGAACAACCTAAGAATTAAGAGTTGATTTTTCCTCTTAATGCACGTGGGATGTCGATAGTTGCCACTGGGTTTGACAAGCTATTTAAAATCTCAACGTTTTCTACTGATAATTTAGAAACTTTAACAGTTTGACCTAAATCTAAACCAGTGATGTCAGCTTCAACGAAATCTGGGATGTTTTCAGCTAAACCTTTCAACGTTACTTTACGTAACTTTTGAACCATTTTACCCCCTTTACGAACACCTGGAGAATCTCCGATGATTTTAACAGGAACATCAATTTTGATTGCTTTTCCGTCAACGATTTCTAAGAAGTCAACGTTTAAGATCAATTCAGATACTGGGTGGAATTGTGAATCTTGAACGATTGCACGGTGAATTTCACCTTCGATATTTAATTCTACTTCAGAAACTTCTGGAGTGTAAAGTAACTCACGGAATAAAATCATTGGTACAGCAAAGTGTACAACTTTTTCTCCACCATATAATACACATGGAGCTAATGAAGCATTACGTAAATCGTTTGCTGATTTTGTACCAAGGGTCTCTCTTTTGTACCCTACAATTTCAATCTTTCTCATTTGAGTGATATTATGTTAACGGCCTTTCGCCTTTTGCTATCTTCCGCTAACAGGTTAAATTAAATGACAATAAGAACGACAGGTTACTTATTGTTTTATGAATAATGAACTGATAGACTCGTGATCACGGATTCTTCCGATTGCTTTAGCAAATAACTCTGCTACAGAAAGAACCTTAATTTTTTCACATTCTTGTTTCATCGGAATCGTATCTGTAATTACTAATTCAGATAAAACAGAATTGCTGATATTTTCATAAGCATTACCAGATAAGATACCGTGTGTTACGATTGCTCTTACTGATTTTGCACCTTTGTCCATGATTAACTGAGCGGCTTTGCACATAGTACCACCTGTATCAATTAAGTCATCGACTAACACTACATCTGCTCCTGTAACATCACCAATCAATTGCATCGACGCAACCTCGTTAGCTCTCTTACGGTGTTTATCACAAATTACCATTTCTGCATTGAAGAATTTGGCAACATTACGAGTACGAACCACACCTCCAACGTCTGGAGAAGCAAATAATAAATTACTAGACCCTAATGAACGTAAGTAAGGAACAAAAATAGCAGCTCCTTCTAAGTGATCTACTGGAAAATCAAAGAAACCTTGAATTTGTCCTGCATGTAAATCTATCGTCATCAAACGATCTGCACCAGCTGCTGTTAAAAGGTTAGCAATCAACTTCGCACCGATACCCACTCTTGGCTTGTCTTTACGATCCTGACGAGAATACCCAAAGTATGGAATTACAACTGTTACGTAGTGTGCAGAAGCACGGCGTGCTGCGTCAATTAATAACAACAATTCCATCAAATTATCGGCTGGTGGAAACGTTGACTGAATTAAAAACACATCACATCCACGAACAGATTCGTCAAAACTTGGTGACATTTCACCATCTGCAAATGTTTGTACGGTTGTTGAACCTAACTCTTTACCGTAATACTTAGCAATTTCGGTTGCTAAATAACGTGAGCCTGAACCTGAGAAAATTTTTACTTGATTTATGGAAGCCATCTTATTGAGAGAATGAACACACTAAAATCCGCTTGAGAATACCAAAAACGCTATTTCAAATGCTTCGTTTCTCTAATTTTCTGATTTGTAATTTTCGGCAAAGGTACGAATAGTTATTAAAAAATAATAGTAAAAAGGATAAGGATTTGAAGAAATGTTTTGGACTTGGTGGGATTAATGACTCTAGAAGGACTCAGGACATAGAGATAACCGTCTATTTTAAAAAATTGACTATAAATATAAACTCAAATATCAAATAGTACTAGCACTTACACCATGAGCTAGTTTTGGAACCAATTCGGCATTTAACGTAATATTTTTATCACTTTCTAAATTGTTTTGATACTTTTATTTGCATTTTAACACATTTAAACCTATCTTAATACTGTGTTTAACAAACGAAACCACATAAAGTTCATTTTTTATCACCATATTCGAAACACAACCAATAAAATAGAAAACTCATCGTTATAACTCAAATCATACAAAACAGCTTGCAGCTATTTTATTTTTTTGCATTATTTACGCAAAATAATGTATAACTTTGTATATGCTATCCCTGAGCAACTAGGGATGGTAAAACTATTAGAAACTCAAGAGTAAAAATATAATTGAATAACCGATTTTAAGAAAACAAAGTAAGGATTATATGGAAAGAGCTCCCTTTTGGGGAGCCTCTTTTTTTTACCCCTACTACTCCCTAAATTGCTTTTGAAACGCTCGGATAGAGCCTGTCTCTGAGTTTTAAAAAAGGAATCTCTATTGTTCTCGAACATATCCATCCCATTGTAAAACTAGCACATACGTAGCAAATAAAGACCGCTAGCTTTATTGAATAGTGTGAATTTAAATAATCTAATCTTGGGAGTACAAACCAGTAATACAAAGGCCAGTGTACGATATAGGTTGCATAAGAGTAAAAGCCCAAACGAGCCACAAAACTATATACGAACTCCATAAATTTAGGCATGGGTTTCTCCAAGAAAAGACCCAATAAAACAATTCCTCCAAATGCTGTATATAGCCACAAGAAGCCCCAGACTCTCATAAAACTTGAACTGTCCCACATAATTAATGCGGGAGTAAACAAGATAAGTATACTTAAGATTATCCAATTCCTGAATGTCAAAACGAACTCTTTCAGCTGAACAGCATGATAATTATAAAAGTAGGACAACAAGGTTCCAAAAAATAGCGAATCTAATCGAAGATGTGTTGGGCTGACGTGTAAAATATGTTCAAAAGTGGCATACTTATGTGTATTGTAAATTCTTAACCCAAGACAAGCGATTGCCACAAATATAAAAATATAAGGCAATGACCTGAAAGGATTGGTTTTAGCGGAGTTTATTTTTGAGATTACTAACAATAGTAAAGGCAAAATTAGATAAAAATGTTCTTCTACATCTATTGACCAAGTATGTACTAAAAACATTTCACCACCAAAATAATTTTTATAGAAACAAACCTCTGAAAGTAACGTTGGAATGGAAAGGAGTACTTCTGGGTTCATCCTTGCTTCAAGGATAAAACAGCCAATTAGAAGATAAAATAATGGGTATATTTTGAGTCCTCGACGAACAAAAAATCTTAAAAAATTAATGTTACCTGTCTTCTTGTGTTCGTTGAATAATAAACCTGAAACGAGAAAACCACTCAGCACAAAAAATAAATCTACGCCTATCCAACCGATTTTGTATAAGAAGGCATTCACGCCAAAATGTCTGAACAAGGTTAACATAATGGCTACTGTCCGTAGAAAATCTATCGTCTGATTACGTTTAGTTATTAGGGGCATATTTTAACTTAAAGAAGAATACAAGATGTACAGGGATTTCAAACCGTGGTTGACAAATTTACAGCTATTTTTTAGATTTTCGTTAAGCAAAAATCGCTAACCTCCTACAAGATTAGCGATTCAGTGCGAGTATCCTTATGTTAATATTAGGTCTATTGCTGTTTCCTTCCTCCGATTTGTGTAACAACTTTTATGTAGGGAATTCCTAAGGGTAATGCGGTCGTCCCCATTTCCGCAAAAGTTCTGAACATTCCCAAATCAATCGTGGCTCTAGGCCCGAGTATCTTTACTCCATAAGCCGTAAGTCCATTAATAGTATTGTTTGTATATATCTGTGAATAAGGCCCATTATAAGCATAAGTATAGGTTGTTGTTCTGAAAAAAAAGTTATCAATTGACAAAGCTACTTTATTACTAATTCGGTGTAATCCACTTAGTTGAAATAATGATGGGGAGTCATCGGAAATCCAAATTCCGCCTACCGTAATATTACTAGTTGGTTTTCCATAAGTAGCATAACCTTGAACGATATGACCACTAGATGACGAATTATTACTGGACTTCACTCCCGTATAGCCACTAACCCCAACACGCAACATGGGTACTACTTCAGTTGTAAATTTCGCACCGATTAAAGCAACCCCTTCAGCTATAACAATTGTCCCTGAAAGAGAAATATTTTTAGTAATCCCTACGTCAAATTTATTCAAGGCTATCATAGTATTGTTGTAACGTACTTCGCCTTTTTGTAGGTTAAAGGCATTTTCACCTAGTGCATAGTCTGTGGACAATAGTGGGGTAAAACCAGAGACAATCACTTTATTTTTCGAATAATTCTTGTCAAGAATCTGTTCAATAGAAAGCACGTTGGCGGCAGGAATTTGAATTTGTCCTAGATTTTCGGTCATGACAACATAAAAGTCAGTATTATTACTAACTACTCGCCCTCTAATTACGGTTCCGTCTTTTACCTTGATACGAACAAGAGGACTTTCAGACGCAATTGTCTTTTCTACAGGTTTGGCATAATCTTGTGCATTTGCTTTAAAAAAGAGTAGAGCCAAAAAGCAGCCTAAAATGGCGGTGTTTTTCTTTAGTAGATACATTATTAGATAAGTTAAATGGAGGATTTAATAACATGATTTCTAAAGATAGACAATCGAGAAATATTTCCCCCTACCCCACAGAGACTTTTTAGTAAGATTTTTATTAATCGTTCTATTTTAAAATAACGAAGCCGTAAATTTGTTGTCCGATTAAAACAATACGAACTTGATAACGAACAGAGAATTATTTTTAACGAATGTAGCTCAAACATCGGATTTCCCTTTAGCCTTGGAAATCGAAAGAGCCAAAGGTCTTTACTTATTTGGAACAGCAGGACAAGTCTATATGGATTTGATTTCAGGCATTGGGGTGTCCAATGTTGGGCATCGTCATCCGAAAGTGGTGGACGCAATTAAAAATCAGGTCGATAAATATTTACATCTGATGGTATATGGGGAATATGTGCAAACTCCCCAAGTAGAACTGGCAGAAGCCCTAGTCGATTCTCTTGTACCTACAGCAGCATTAGCAGGTCGCTATGCTCCTATTGATAACGTTTATTTCACCAATTCAGGAACGGAAGCAGTGGAAGGTGCCATGAAGTTGGCAAAACGCTACACGGGTCGTCAAGAAATCATTTCTTGTTTTAATGCCTATCACGGTGCAACACAAGGTGCTTTGTCTTTGGCAGGAAGCGAACATTTCAGACAAAATTTCAGACCGCTTTTACCCGACATTCGCCATATTCGTCACGGTGTTTTGGAAGACCTTGACTTGATTACGACAAAAACAGCCGCTATTATCATTGAAATAATTGCTGGAGAAGCAGGCGTACGTGTACCTACAAAAGCCTATTTCCATGCACTAAGACAACGCTGTGATGAAACCGATACGCTATTGATTTTAGATGAAATTCAAACTGGTTTTGGACGTACAGGTAGTTTTTGGGCATTTGAACAGTTTGGTATTTATCCTGATATTTTACTCAGTGCCAAAGGTATGGGCGGCGGTATGCCGATTGGAGCTTTTATGGCAAACCATGCAATCATGGGTGTTCTCAAAACAAACCCTATTTTAGGGCATATCACGACATTTGGCGGACATCCTGTTTCGAGTGCAGCCTCTTTAGCTACACTGAAAGTCATTCAAGAGGAAAAATTAATTGATGATGTAGCTCATAAAGCGGCTTTATTCCGTGAATTGTTGGTGCATCCAAAAATCAAAGAAGTTCGCAATCAGGGCTTAATGATGGCGGTAGAATTTGAAGATTTCGACGAGCTAAAACCAATTATCGACCGTTGCATTGATAAGGGTGTCATTACAGATTGGTTCTTATTTTGCGATAACTCCATGCGTATTGCTCCTCCGCTAATTATCACCGAGAAGGAAATCAGAAAGGCTTGTGGGGTGATTTTGGAGGCGATTGACTAGTAAATTACGATTAGTTAGGAATACCGTATAAAAAATATCACCGTAATTTATTTAGAACATAAAATTTACAAGGGGATTTCTCGTTAATTTAGGCACAGTTATTGGATAGTAACTTCACAAAGAAGGCTAAAATTCAAGAAATAAATCCCTTTGCTGGGAATGGCTAAACTCATAAACTGGTTCAAAATTGCAACCCATTACCATCATGCTAAAAAATATCACTTCCCTACTACTGTTGTTCTTACTAGCTAGTTGTACAGCTCCTAAATCGTTTTTTACAGTTGATACACGAGTTAAGATTGAATACAAGAAAGAACAGCTGAACCAATTGCAGTTCTATATCGATCGAGATGTGGAACTTCGTCGAGAACTGGCTTCTAATCAGGTAAAAATTAAGTCTGGTAAAATTGCTTTTGAAAACGGGAAATATATCAATATCGTTTTGCTAAAGAAATTCACACCAGGGGTCTGTACAGAAGTAAGTGAAGGAAAACTGAAAATCGCTTTTGATGCTGGACTAGATAATACGCTTAGTTTTGGGGTAAAAAAAGCCGCTAAATTAACAGATCCTTACCAGTTAATGGCAGACAAGTGGACCAATAATATTGGACGTATTCAATATAACGATGAAACGTACTATATCCAACCTGGTGGAGCTGATGCAAAATTAATGATTAACAAAT
Organism: Flectobacillus sp.; assembly: GCA_029865665.1. The sequence continues at coordinate 13,497 of JARXAV010000264.1, forward strand.
CGGCCATTAATAAATTGGAGGTTGATAAACATATCATGAGAGGTGTGAAAATTCCGAAAACGAATTAGTAATAACCACAAAAAAGGCTTCTGAATCTTAAAAATTCGGAAGCCTTTTTTGTGTTATAGAAACGGGTTAAAACATGATTCTTTGTAATAACTCTATTTATGATTGTCACCTTTTTTTGTTACAGAAACGGGTTAAAACCCGTTTACCCACTACACACTCCACCAATAATTCCATTTTAAGACAATAGAGCGGTTTTTAAGCCCTAAATTGTTGGGTAAGTAATTGTCGGAATAGACTAAGAAGAAATCGGAAGCGGGTTTGTAACGCCACTGAATTCTGCTATTGATGTTGAAATTGCTTACTTGCTCATTGTACTGAAT
>JARXAV010000131.1 GCA_029865665.1 Flectobacillus sp.
AGTTTAATCCAAGTATTGAAGTGGACGCAAATACGGTGCAAAAATTATTCACCGAAAAATCAAAAGAAGTCTGGAAATCATATTCAAAAGACAGTCCAGACGAGTTGAAACCAACGAATTTACACAAACCAACGAAGTAATGATTAATGCATAATCATGTGCTTGGAAAGTTTAGCCATTAAGCATTAGGCACTAAAAAAAGAACACTTGTAATAATTTATAAATCTATGGATAATGAATGATTGATGATTGACATACGTCTTTTATTCATTATTCATTATCCATTACCCACAGCAATTAAGCATTACACACTAATAATTACGCATTAAAAAAGAACACTTGTAATAATTTATAAATCTATGGATAGTGAATGATTGACATACGTCTTTTATTCATTATCCATTACCCCAAAAATGGTCAGACACGTAGGTCTGCCCTTACCATACGCATTAAAAAAGAACACTTGTAATAATTTATAAATCAATGGATAGTGAGTGATTGACGTACGTCTTTTATTCATTATCCATTACCCACAGTAAGCACGGTATTACACATTAATCATTACGCACTAATCACTATTAACAGTTGGTTAAAATTCTAGTCGAATATTTTTTTAAGAAGAATATTGTATTTTATCGCACTTATTTGTAAAATTAAACATCAAATACAATTTAAAATACCCAATTATATAAAGACCGTAGTAACCTTAATTCACGTTACTATTTCCAAATTTTTCTAATGAACACTGCATGGTGCTTCCCTTAGCCTGTGCAAAATCCAAAAACTTTTTTCGTATGAAACGTTATTCACTTTTGCTCCTTCTCTTTGTGGCAACACTTTGCGAAGGCCTCTCTCAGCGTTACGTTGAGAAATTAAACCGTGGACTTGTTGCCATGAGATTAAGCTCTTCCCAAGTTTATATTGGGTGGCGGATGTTGGGTACTGACCCTACAAACGTTAGTTACAACCTATATTTCAATGGTACAAAACTCAGTGCTAGTCCATTCACAACTACGTCCAATTACATTCACGATGTTACAACCGATGGAACGTATTATGTACGTGCCATTATCAATGGAGTTGAACAACCTGCATCCGAAACGGCAAGTGTATGGGCAAACCAATATTTGGATATTGCCATGCAAGTCCCTGCTGGTGGCACAACTCCCGATGGTGTTGCCTACACGTATAGTCCAAACGATTGTAGTGTTGGCGATGTGGATGGCGATGGACAATATGAGATTTTTGTCAAATGGGATCCTTCGAATGCCAAAGATAACTCACAATCGGGCTACACAGGTAATGTCTTTATTGACTGCTATCGTTTAAATGGCACTCGTCTTTGGCGTATCAATTTAGGTAAAAATATTCGTGCTGGAGCTCATTATACTCAATTTATGGTGTATGATTTAGATTCTGATGGAAAAGCTGAAGTGGCATGTAAAACAGCAGATGGAACAATTGACGGCACTGGTGTTACGATAGGTTCGGCAACTGCTGACTATAGAACAACAGCTGGCTACGTACTTTCAGGTCCTGAGTTTTTAACCATCTTCAATGGTCAAACAGGCAAAGCGATGGCCACAACCAATTACTTACCTGCAAGAGGAACAGTGTCATCATGGGGCGACAACTACGGAAACCGTGTAGATCGTTTTATAGCAGCTGTCGCCTACTTAGACGGTCAAAGACCTAGCCTTGTAATGGGACGTGGTTACTACACTCGCTTAGTACGAGTGGCATGGGATTGGAGAAATAATACGCTCTCACAACGTTGGATTTTTGATAGTAATACAACAGGTAACACTGCTCATGCGGGTCAAGGAAATCATCAAATGACTGTTGGTGATGTGGACGCAGATGGTAAAGATGAAATTTTCAATGGCTCTTCTGCCATTAATGACAATGGTACGTCGTACTGGGCAAATGGTTTAGGGCATGGTGATGCACTACACATGACAGATATGGATCCTGATCGACCTGGTCAAGAAATGTGGCAATGTCACGAATGCCCTTCTTGCTATGGCAACTACGGATTAGCCTTGAAGGATGCGAAAACAGGTGTACCAATTTGGGGAGTTAGCGGTGAAAATACGGATGTTGGTCGCTGTAATGCTGCTGATATTGACCCTCGCCACAAAGGTTACGAATGTTGGGGGTCTAAGGGTGGTCTTTACAACTGTAAAGGTGTCCAAATCGGAACGGTGAAGCCTTCAATGAATTTCTCAATCTGGTGGGATGCTGATTTAAGTCGTGAATTATTGGATGGTAATACCATTTCAAAATGGGATTACACCAATAACGTTTCAACAAATTTATTAACCGCTACCAATTACTCATCCAATAATAGCACGAAAGCAACCCCTAACCTCAGTACTGATTTATTTGGTGACTGGCGAGAAGAAGTAATATTCCGCAAATCAGACAACACAGGACTGCGTATTTATACAACTAATATTCGTTCGACTCAGAAGCTTTATACGTTAATGCACGATACACAGTATCGAGTAGCTATTGCTTGGCAGAATTCTGGTTATAACCAACCTCCTCATCCGAGTTTCTATTTAGGTACGGGAATGGCAGCACAGACAAAGCCTAACGTCGTAACAACAGCGGGAAGTGCAGCAGGAAGAGAAGAAATGACGCTAAATATTGAAGACATAAATACAGAGCCTAGCGTTAGTGCAGTGCTTTCACCAAATCCATCTAGCCAAGCCTTCACAATCAAAGCCGCAGGAAAATTCACGTTCAACATTACTAATTCTATGGGTACTGTTGTGGAGTCTGGAAAAGGAGAAGACGAAGTACAAGCAGGCTTAAACCTAGAAAAAGGGCTATTTATTGTTCAAGTCATCACCGAGAACGGAATATCTAACATTAAATTTATCAAACAATAAATTTATTATTTTACTCCATTGTCTTAACTAATCAAGGGTATTTAAGGCAATGGAGTAAGATTTAGTTTACATAGCTAATTTAAAACTTCCAACTAAGTTTCGCATAATAAAAAGCACCTCCAAAACCCATCTGAACGGAATCGTATAAGCCCCCTGTAAAAGTATTACTCGGATACTGCTTGGTAGGATACATTTCTGAAATATTATTTCCACCAACTGTAATCGTTAGCATATTAGCCACTTTCACATCAGCCGAGACATTCGTAGTAACCTTAGGTTGATAGATAATCGTACTTTCTCGGTTAGCTATAAATTTTATGGGTGCATAAACAGTAGCACTCGTACGTAACGTAAAACGACCTATCGAATAATCCGCAGAATAAAGACCTCGATAAGGCAAACTCTGAGCCTCTAGTAAAGGAATACTCACCGTACTCGAATACAACAAATCCTGCTTACCTTCAAATTTTTTAAGTGTATTTACGTTCGAAACGACGAATTCGTTATAGTTAAATCCTACGCCCAATGTGAACAGGTGTTTACCCAAATGAATATCCCATGTTCCTTTTACGTCAACCCCCTGCGTTTCAGTGGTAAGCATATTGGCAAAAAAACGAAGACTATTAATATTATGTTTAGCAAAAACTGGTTCAAATTCAGGCTGAAAAGTCGGATTAATAGATTCAGAGAGGACAACACGATTATTCATATTAACTCTGTAAGCATCAATAGAAAGGAAAAGTCCATTAAACAGCTTGAGCGAAAAACCAGCCTGTATATTTATAGACTTCTCCGCTAAGATTGGCTCTACACCAAGTGCATTTATAATGTCAGAATCACTCCCTTTTATCGAGACGTCAGGGGACAAAGTTCCTGCCTCTTGGACATCATAAGTCCAAGAATAGTATTGATTTACTAAAGAAGGAATCTTAAAATTACTACCTATACTAGCTCTAAACGCTAACTTTTTACTAAGCTCGAGACGAGTAGCAAATTTCCACGAAATCTGCACACCTACGTCGCTTGCATGATCGGCACGAGTAGCTAACAACACCGTACACCAAGGTAGTACACTTAATTCATTATCAAAAAACACAGACATAGTGCTTCGAGTTTGCGATTGTTCGTCGGTGGGTTTAAAACCTGGCATCCCTTGTGCCCCTCCTGCTATATCTGGGGTCGAAGGGTACTTTTTCCAAGATGCTTCTTCTCCCGCATGAATCCAGAAATTATCATATCGATTCTCCATCCCCATTGACACAGATAGACCTGATAAAAATGAGTTATAGAAACGACTAATCGTCACATTAAAAACACTTTGCGTATTTCCTAAACTACCAACCCGAAAGGAGGTTGGGCTTAGGCTACCAAGCGATGGATTTACGGTATTACTGACGCTAAAATTATTTATATTACTTCCTATACATTCGCTTATATCCAAATCCCAACCGTTTTCGAAACTCGTTCTGAATCCTGCTACGATGGAATAATCAGTGATAGTACTGTGAGTAATTGGTACATAGCCTAAAGGATATATACTGTACTCGTTCTGAGTAGAGTCCATAGGATTGATATTCCACCCAGCGGCATCTGTATTTCTTAGGGTAAATCCCCCAAAACTATAGAACTCGGATGCTCCCTTCAAAGGTAGAATGGCATTGTACCAAAGAGAAGAACGATCCCCCCCTGAGTCACCAAACTCTTGTCTAGGAGTGTCCCCATAATATTCGATCGTAGAACGTACAATAGGTTTTCGATTTAGGTAATCAGCAGTCAACAGAATTTGACCTTTTTCGCCTAGAGGCAGGCTTACATTCGCAGCATAGTTTTGAACAAGCCCATCACCGATAGAAGTGACTCCTGTGTTGGTAGTAAGGCTAATCCCTTCTCCAGTAGATTTTAAGACAATATTGATTACACCAGCGACTGCATCTGTACCATATTGTCCAGAAGCTCCTTCTTTTAAGTATTCAATTCGTTCAATAGCCGCAATCGGGATGGCGTTTAAATCGATGTTTGCATTCCCTTTGCCTTGAGTACCATTTAAATTGACAATCGACGATTGGTGACGCCGTTTACCGTTAATCAACACTAACATTTCATCTGGACCGAAGCCTTTTATCACAAACGGATCAACATGATCTGAAAGTGAAGAACCTGATTGACGATTGGCACTATACGAAGAAAAATAATATTGTAGGAGCTGTCCTAAATCAACCTGACCTCTCGTTTTAAATTCGTCTAAAGGTAATATTTCAACGACAGAAACAGCACTAAAGGCATCAAGAGGCTGATATAACCTTGATCCCACTAGTTGCACATTAACACTATCTTCGGTGAAGCACTCAGGAGGTAAAGCTAAGATAAATGGTTTATCAATCATCGTCACCTCGGCTTTAATCTCGTCGATACGCCCCACCATTACCAAAATAGTGAAGAGCCAATATAAAAGTGCTTTCATGATAATATTTTAGGAATCTCAATACGGAACATTCACTTAAAATATCATCAAAAATCATGCTAGTTATAACGGCATATCCTTATTTGTACACGTAATGCAAATAAGAAGTTGTTTTGTACTATAATTTCTCTATTTTCTTTACTGCTTGATATATATTTATAATCCCACCAGAAACACTTAGCGAGCTAAAGTCCACTAACTTACTCGTCCCTGGTTGAAACATTTTAGCACGTGGTTTAATAGCAGATTCTAATAACAGTCTTTTAATATCTAAGGCTCCTAACTCAGGATAGTATGAAAATAATACTGCTGCTACACCTGCCACAACAGGAGCTGCCATACTTGTTCCGCTAAGTTCCTGATACTTTGAGTTTTCTACGCTTGAATTAACATCTACCCCTGGTGCAAAAATATCAACGGTCTTATTACCATAATTCGAAAAATCAGCTACTACGTTTGGGGCATTTCTCCAAGAACTTGCCCCCACTTCAATCCAATTCGGTGCGATAGTACCATCTAGCATTTTTTTGGAAGGAAAGCTTTCCGCTTTATCGTTATTCTCATTTTCATTTCCAGCTGCATGTACAATCAACACATCATGTTCAGCGGCATATTTTACGGCAGCATCTACCATATATTTCTGTGGTGATAGCACTTTCCCAAAACTCATGTTAATTACTTTTGCCCCATTATTCACAGCATAATAGATGGCATTAGCCACATCCTTATCTCGTTCATCGCCATCTGGAACTGCTCTTAACACCATGATTTTCACATTGTTAGCTACTCCTAACACACCAAGTTCATTACTTCGATTTGCAGCAATAATTCCAGCAACATGTGTCCCATGCTGTGCATCTGGCCCTTTTACTTCATTATTTCCATAAAAGCGATCTTCTACATCGTTCAGCTTATCACCAATTATACTTCTAGGGTTATACGTCATATTTAACCCGTAATTATATTGATTTGTATAATAATCGTATCCCTCTTTTAATACTGTTTCCGACTGACCAATCTGAGGTAATAAATCCATCACTTTTTTGGCATTCTGAAGCTCGACAGCAGACGATTCATTGATATTAGCCAACACTCGATTATCTACTTCATCTACCTGCCAATAACCTTGAAGAAAACTCTTCGCTTCCCGATACCGTTCATATAGTTTAATAACAAAAGGTCCTTGATTTGCATATTCCGCCCATTTAGCTTCATACTTAGTTCTCACATTTTTGAACATTTCATAACCTTGACGCTCACTTGCAGACATCGTACTGGTTACGGTAAAATGTTCGTACTGAGGCTTAAGACGGGCATATTCTCTCGTAATTTCAAAACTCTCATACTGTATATCAACACCATTGGCACTACCCAAAAAATCCCATCCATGAATATCATCCACGTAGCCATTCTGATCATCATCAATGCCATTATTCGGAATTTCAGCCGTATTTACCCAAATCGTCTGTTTTAAATCTTCATGTTCAGTATCAACTCCAGAATCTATAATGGCCACAATCACGGGATGTGCCTTTTTCTTATTCAAAATTTCTCGATAAGCACGTTCGGTACTCACTCCAAGTACGCCGTCTTCGTTATAATCCAGATTAAACCAATTGAAAGGTGCTTTACTAAGAACTGGATTTAGATACTGTCCATTACTCTTGTATAACATAAGAGTAAATACAGCAATTAATAGTGCTATTTTATTACTTTTCATCTTAGGAAGATTGTTTCATAGCTCTGAGTTGTTCCTCGTTCATAAACGTACGTCACTCCCTATCAAGACACTGATGACAGGTTCAATTCATTACGTTTGTTAAAACTCAACAATTCAAGGCTTATTAAAAGAATGCGGTTATTATGACATAACATGAGCATTCCACTACTTAGGTATTACAAAAAACTAACCATGTGTAAAGATACTGATTCAAATACACGTCCGCTATTCGACTACTTTACACGCATAGTTTGTTTAACAGTCTTATACTTCCATGTTCTCTCATCTTCTTCTTTCAATTCAATGGGAACATTGTCTGGACTCAGAACAACACAGGTAATATAGGCGATATCGTTTCCTAACTCATTTTTAGGTTCTGAAAGGGTTGGAAAATGATTTCCTTTTGCAGCATAATAAATAGGTTCTAAGTCTTCACACAAGAAGCCCAGAGAAATACCTAAATTTGCATCTTGGGGTATCGTGACTTCTTCTCTCATCCAGCCTAAGGCTTCTGGCTCTGAAAGAATAATTTTTTGATTGCCAATTTGAAGCGTAGCCGAACGGTCTTTTTTACGAAGAAGAGACGCTCCAAGTATCTTTTGGAAGAATGAAATATTAGCTTCTAAATTACGAACCATCAACTGAACATGATCAATATTGAATTGATTATTACCTTCTTCTCGTTGTACCAACGCAATAGAATGCCCATCTTCTGTGGTCATTAGCACGGCGTTCGCCTCTCGTTCTGTTGGTAAAATTAGGTTACTATTCCCAACGGTACAGCCTTGTCTGGTTAGGTCTGCAACTGTTTTTTTGAGATTTTTGGTTGCTATTGCAACCCAATGAAAACCATAAGATAAGACCGAGGGATCTGATAACAAGGCATTCTTAATTTGCTTGACTTGCACGCTAGGCTCGTTAGGATTGAGTATCATTCGACTCGTCTGAGTATCGGTATGATTCAAGTTATGAAGCAGACGGGATTTGAATCCAAGCTCCCAAATGGAGATTACCTTGCGGCACTTTTCGGGGTCGTTAAAATGATATTTAATATCATCAAACTTGACGGACTGCTGGGCCACACTCGGCAACCTTAGCAATACAATGCTGAGTAAAAATAAATACTTTTTCATGGGTCTAACTTAGGGCTTTATAAAACACAATCCGTATACTAATATTGGTACTGTGTGTTTAATAAACGAATTTAATAAAATTATTTACTAAAAAATAGCATTATCCTTATTGAAATTACAAACAAACCTTAATTAATAAAAAGTATGGAACTGTAATGGATATTAAGTTGTATTATTCTTATATTTCGTCTCATTCTATTCCCCAACGATATGGCAGAAAATTATACACAACAACAAATCAACCGCTTTTCCTCTATCTCCCAACATCGCTGGTACCCTTGGCTAATCTGTGTCTCTGGTCTTCTTATTCTATTGGTAATTAATGGACTAACTACCACCGTTATTACAGTTTTTGATAAATCACTCATTGATGAATTTCAGTGGACTCACAGCGAATTGAAACTCAGAGATTCTATTCCCAATGCGGTTGCTTTCTCGTTAATTTTCTTTTCTGGATACCTTATTGATAAATATAAAGTCAAACGAATTATGCTTATTGGGACTGCCCTTTTAAGTATTGCCCTACTATCCTACAGTTTCATTTCCAGTAAATATGAAGCCTATTTTCTGCACTTTTTGTTTGGACTTGCCTACAC
>JARXAV010000138.1 GCA_029865665.1 Flectobacillus sp.
CTGCCTCCTCCTCCTGCGAGATGGCCTCTAGCGAGATGGAATTGGACAAGACTACTCTCACGACTCCAGAAGCTGACCTGTCACGATTATCGACCTCAGAGAGACGAGTTGCGTCTCCCTCATCTGCCTCCTCCTCCTGCGAGATGGCCTCTAGCGAGATGGAATTGGACAAGACTACTCTCACGACTCCAGAAGCTGACCTGTCACGATTATCGACCTCAGAGAGACGAGTTGCGTCTCCCTCATCTGCCTCCTCCTCCTGCTGCGAGATGGCCTCTAGCGAGATGGAATTGGAAAAGACTACTCTCACGACTCCAGAAGCTGACCTGTCACGATTATCGACCTCAGAGAGACGAAATGCGTCTCCCTCATCTGCCTCCTCCTCCTGCGAGATGGCCTCTAGCGAGATGGAATTGGACAAGACTACTCTTATGCCTAGTAAGTCAGAGCTGGACCTAATATTTGTCAATCTAGTAGATTGTGACGGGGTTAAGGTTATCAATATTTGTTCTTCTGGCAATGGATCTTTGAAAGGAAAAAACGAATCCTGCATTCTTTTGTCAGCAGTCTTGACAATGATTTTGCATAGCTTTCGTTTAAATCGTCATATGGATGAAGATTTTAAGGTTTCTGACAATATCCATTATCGTCTGCGTTTGAAACTGTTATCGAATATTCATTCGCGAGGATTAGAAAAGGCATGGCCGTATGAAGAAGTTCTTCAGCAGCTTCGCTTGTGTCCTCAGAAATTTCAACATCAATCCTTTTCAGATTCAAACTTTAATTTTGGACAGTGTGTGGCGGCCTTTATTACCCCTGAATGTTTGGAAAAACCCGGTCTTCGATGCATTGGAACAATAGATCTCGTTTCGTGCGTAGACTCTAACAGTCTGCAATCAAATTTGCAAATTCTATATCAGAGGTCTATAAAAGATTTTAATGATTTGGACAACTCTCATGTGTTTGTAAACGTGAAATCCTCTCGTGTTGAATCCTCTTATGTCGGCAAGTGTCTTAAATCGTTGCCACATACATTCATTCTGAACTCCAGTGTAGAGGACCATTGTTTTCAAATGACGGCAGCGTTATATATTAGTAAAACCGGGACTCTAAAAGTTGTTTTGATAACTAGGTCATTTGATACTTCTGTGTTGGGATCAAATTACTTTTATTGTGATTTCATGCCGAGTGAGTATAAAAGTTCAACTCCAGTTCCAAGTAAAGCTAGCATCATTCCATCAGAACTTTCAACGAAGCAGCCTAAGGACACATGCATCTTAATATATCTTCCAGGAGGATTCACCTTATCTGGTTTAGTTTTGATGAAGTCCAAATTTCAGCTGCCTACAGCGAAACTTAATGCCTATACTTTATCGCCTGAGTTGTGGAGAAAAAATGAATATGACACATACGGTCTCAAAGAGAAAGTAATACTACAATCCATTGATCGTTGGCTATCTAGACCTATCTTAAATTCTGTGTTTGGATTGGTTTCCAATATACTGGATAAAGTCGCGAAGGAGAAAGGTATCCGTCATACAGTACTTTCAACCCTTTTTTTCCACTATTTAATGAAAAGGCCAACGAGCTCCGAAGATTGTCTTCTGCAGTTTGCTCCTGACTTCGATATTCACGACACAAGTGTGAATGCTGTTGTCCATATTCCAATAAATTACCCAGAGAACTATCACTGGATCTACGCTTTTCTTCACATTACGACAAGGACTGTATATCTTATGGACTCTGTTGCAAAGAGCACGAAGAACAACATCTTCATTCAGTCAATTTTTGACGCTTTTTTGGAGGCTGATTTTAATCGAAGAAAGCATCGTCAGCAGCAGCAGGAGCGACCTAACGAACGGAGCAATAGAAGCAAAAGCTTTCTACAGTGGGAGTTTAAAGTGATTCCTTCGCCTGCGCAAGGAGACGGTTATAATTGCGGTATTTTCACCATTATGAATATGGTTCGAGTTTGCCAGTTATTAAACCGCAATGAATATCCTACGAAAGCGAAAAGCAACGCTACAGTTCCACCGTTTGTTCTCGAAAATTTGCGTCACATGATAAGCCAAATTCTTTTTCAGAACAAGCCAGTGACAGAACTGTTAGATTATGTAAATAAATTTCCAAATTTTTAAATACAATCTTTGCAAATAACGATTTTCTTAAAACATAGATCTAAATTCAAAAAAAATTGAAAACCCCAGCCCCTACTGAAGATTCAAATTTTTGAAAACTGGTTGGTATCAGTAGTAATTATTAATACTCTTACAATGTCGAGATCATTTAAGCTTCGAGAAATTTTACACATAGTTCAAACAAGATTGACCGAATTATCGTTTGAGCATGAAATCATTTTCAATAAGATGTTAACTATAAAAAGTAGCATGACGGATACCAAAGACCTCCTTTCGAAGATTTGTGAACAGATTTCGGGCGAGATGGATGAAGTTGTAGACCTGAGAGAATATGATCATCAAGAGCAGAAAATTAATTTTATACCGTCCAAGCAGTTTGCGGAAAAAAAAGATTTTGAACTATGGCTGAAGCATTCACTGCCAGATAAAATTTTAATGGATGAACTTAAATCCATCTTTCCTGAATGGATTCCGATCAGGAATTTTGTCGCAGCAAAAGAAGCCGAAAAATCTATTAAGGAAGGAATTACTGTTGATGTTTCGGTTAACAATGATGACTTTTTATCTCCTGCTGAATCCAGTGTGAATTTTAATAGTCGTGTAGAAGAAGATAAATATAAAGCGCTTTTTTTTGCAATCATCAATGGTTCATCTACTCTACGAAAGAACAGAAATTCAAAAATGGTTGATTCTGCTAGTGATGGTGATGATTATCAAAATCAGATGATGGCTGCCAAGGATTCAGATAACAAGAAGGTTGCCGCGGAGGACTCAGCTTGTCTCAAAGATAATCCGTACCGATTGAAGATTTTATCTTTTATTGGTAAAATGTGGGCAAAACTGAACTTCAATAATGAGTATGACTCGGTTGCAGGAATGACGTACACTGATGTTCAGGACCTACTCGCTTATCATGTACACAGCTTTATGACTGTCAATACGACATCAATAGAACTTGAAATTCCCATTCAAGAAATTCAAAGCGACGAAACGAATGAAGTAAAAGAAATTCGGTTCCCTTCACCAGTTGGTATTTAAGTCCCAATAGTTATTTCTATCACTTTTCACTGATAATTGAATTTAGACTTCGCCACGTGGAATAGAGAAATGATTCGAAATCGTGCTAAATCTCTTAAGGCTGCTGCCAAAGCTAGAGCTTCTACGGACAATAAGGATAAAAAGAGAAAGAATAAAAGGTCAAGGGCAGAAATCGTGAAGAAGGATGGCCGCTCGTCAAAGCTAAATAATAACTTGCTAATCAAAGAATTGCATGAAGGGACAATGCCGAGTGGAAAAGAGTTTTTGGGCAATGACATGTTCTTGAACGACGATTTATTTCATGATGGAGGATTTTTCGGTATGAATGATCTATCGAAAATGTTTCTGGAAGATTCTATCGACCTTAACGAAGGTTTGTAGAATATTTCTGATTAAATTTAGTTTAATTTGTTTGGGACACTTTCAGTAGCTTGTGGTAATAAAACCGGTACTACAGCCTGCAATTCAAGTGGAGGTAATAAAACCGGTACTACAGCCTGCAGTTCAAGTGGAGGTAATAAAAACGCTACTACAGCCTGCAGTTCAAGTGGAGGTAATAAAACCGGTACAGCCAGTGGAGGTAATTAAAATGGTACTAATATTGTCCAAAAATGCTTTTCTTCAATTCTTTCATCTGATGAACACAACTTCAGGTAGCTTTTTCGGAATAAAGCACTTTGACAATGATAATTATATACTACATAGGACCAGCAAATTTTCATGGATTGCTACCACTGGATAAATCTGCAGAGAGCAGATATAAGAGGTACTTTTATTGTAGATTCAAATTTGATAAGTCCATGTCTAAATCCCTCTTTGTCTTAGTCGTTCATTGTTCTGAGACCATTCTCAGATGGCTTTGTATACAGTAAGTGAGGATGTAAATTTTTTTTGTGTCTTTATTAAATCTTTGAACTATATGTCTGTCTCTGTGTCTGTCTTTAGGTGAATTGATTTTAAATAGGGCAATATTTAGGGTATGCTTGTATATAGTAAGTCACTTTTACGTCACTTAGTATTGTTACCTTCTTTGAGTAACCTTTTCTCTGTCTGTTTCTTTGTTTCTCTTTCTCTTCTATTTCTTTGTCTCTCTGTGTCTGTTTTCTGTCTCTCTGTGTCTGTCTCTGTGTCTCTTTTTTTAAGCAGGGTAATAATACGCAGAGTTTGCATCGTATGTTGTAAGTCACTTTAGTATTGTTACCTTCTTTGAGTAACCTTTTCTCTGTGTTTGTTTCTTTGTCTCTCTTTCTCTGTGTCTGTTTCTTTGTCTCTCTTTCTCTGTGTCTGTTTCTTTGTCCCTCTGTTCTCTCTGTGTCTCTTCTTTTTAAGCAGGGTAATAATACGCAGACTCTGCATCGTATGTTGTGAGTCACCTTTTGAGTTTGCATCAATTGTTACCTTCTTTGAGTAACCTTTTCTCTGTTTCTGTTTCTGTGTCTGTATTTTTCAGGTGAATGGGTAGTATGGGTAGTATGGAATACAGAAGGTAAAAAGATAGGTATGTATTTAAGTAAGTACATATTGTAAATACTTAAGTTAAATAAAATAAACCCATGCTTTTGAAAGACTTAATTTAATTGTCTATCAATCGCATGGGTTTAATTTATTTACCTTGTCGATTATAATTGTGCAATGTGTTGCTAATATAGCATAGCATTGCTGAATAAGCAAAAGCATTGCAGTATTAGTAACACAATGCACAGATATTTGGCATTCCAATCGATTTAGCATCCAGTCGATTTGTTTTCCGGGTATGCAATCGGTAGCCTGCTACTGATTTTTAAAGATGTACCCGGGTATGCAATCGGTAGCGGCTACTGATCGATGTCCCCGGGTATCAGTAGCAGGCTACTGATTGCATACCCGGATATCGGTAGCAGGCTACTGATACCCGGGTTAAAAAAAGTTACCCCAAAAGGTACCCCAAAAGTTACCCCTCATCTAGCTATTGGAAAGTTACCCCAAATGGTACCCTATTGGGGTAACTTTTGGGGTACATACAGATACCGGTGACTTCTCCCACAGTATCAGCCCCTGTTAGCACTTCTTCATTCTCTTTAATAAGTGCCTCCGCCATATCAGCTGCCGCTTTCACTGCTGCGAGT
>JARXAV010000332.1 GCA_029865665.1 Flectobacillus sp.
TTAGTGATTTCATCGAATTACAAGAAGAACTTAGTGGATCTATCTATTTTGACAACTCAACGGAACACAACGCCGTCAAGTTATTATATTCAACAGATGCCTCTGTATATCAAGAAAAACCGATTGCAGTGGCAATTCCTCAAAAAGATTCCGACCTACAATCCTTAGTAAAATTTGCTCGTAAACATCAGCTTACGCTTATTCCTCGTTCGGCAGGTACATCCCTAGCTGGGCAAGTGGTGGGTAAGGGCATCGTAGTGGATACGTCCAAGTATTTTGGGGCAATTTTGGAAATTAATCAAGAAGAGGGCTGGGTACGTACACAACCTGGTATCATACGAGACGATTTAAATGCTCAATTAAAACCTCTTGGACTGATGTTTGGCCCAGAAACCTCTACGGCAAGTCGTGCCATGATTGGCGGAATGGTGGGCAATAACTCTTGTGGCTTACACTCCATTGTTTGGGGGGATACTCGTGACAATCTATTGGAAGCAAAAGTAATTCTGAGTGATGGAACTGAAACCATCTTTAAGCCTCTGAGCAAAGCAGAATTCTATCAGAAAGCCCAAGCCAAAGGTACAGAAGGCACCATTTATCGAGAAATTCATAAAATCTTACATAATCCATTTAATCAGGATGCAATCGAGAAAGCATTTCCGAAAAAGGCCCTTACTCGTAGAAATACGGGCTATGCTCTTGATATGCTGGGAGATTGCGAAATTTTCACGGAAGACTCAAGCAAACCGTTCAACTTTTGTAAACTCTTAGCGGGTTCAGAAGGAACGCTTGCTTTTATTACGGAAGTGAAATTAAAACTGATGCCCTTACCTCCACAAGAAACAGGCTTAGTTTGTATTCACTGTGAGAGTATTATGGATTCGCTTCATGCCAATATCATTGCCTTGAAGCATCAGCCAATGGCTTCGGAATTGGTAGATAAGTACATTTTGGATTTCACGAAAGGGCATCATGAATATCATAAAAATCGTTTCTTCATTGAAGGTGATCCTGCGGCGATTTTAATGGTAGAGTTCATGGCTGAAACGCAAGAGGAAATTACGCTAAAGGCGGAAGCACTCATAAACGATTTGAAAGCAGCAGGAAATGGCTATGCTTACCCGATTATTAGGGGCGAAGATACCAAACCTGCTTGGGATGTAAGAAAGGCGGGATTGGGACTCATCCGTAATTTACCTGGCGACATACAACCCGTGAATTTGATTGAAGACTGTGCCGTTTTACCAGAGGATTTACCTAGCTATATTGCAGACCTTCAAGAATTACTCAAAAAGCATCAGGTAAATGCTTCGTATTATGCCCATGCAGGTGCTGGAGAATTGCACGTTGAGCCAATGATTAACCTCAAAACCGTTGAGGGTAAAAACCTATTCAGAACGATTCTGCAAGAAACAGCCGTATTGGTTAAAAAATATGGAGGGTCGTTAAGTGGCGAACACGGAGACGGTCGTTTGAGAGGAGAGTTTATTGGCTTTATGATGGGGACAAAAGTGTATGACCTCCTCCATGAAGTAAAAACGATGTTTGACCCAACGGGCATTTTTAATGCGGGTAAAATTGTCAATACGCCCCCCATGAACGAATCGCTACGGTATGAGGCGGGTAAAGAAGCGGTAGAGATTAAGACTATTTTTGATTTTTCTGCTCAGGAAGGGATTCTTCGTTTAGCCGAAAAATGTTCGGGTTCGGGCGATTGTCGCAAGTCGGAAATCACAGGAGGAACCATGTGTCCAAGTTTTATGGCAACTCGTCTGGAAAAAGATACCACCAGGGCCAGAGCAAATATGCTACGCCAATTCTTGACACAAGACCCAAGCGAGAATAAAAGCGACACCAAAGGCCGTCAAGGCGGAGACGAAGTAAAACATGTCTTAGACCTTTGTTTATCTTGTAAGGGTTGTAAATCGGAATGCCCATCGAAGGTAGATGTGGCCAAAATGAAAGCTGAGTTTTTACAACATTACTACGATGCCAACGGAGTTCCGTTCAGAACGAAAGTGATTGCCAACTTTACCAAATCGCAAGAATGGGCTATTAAAGTGCCTGCCTTGTATAATTTCGTGGTTCAAAACAGCTTTACTTCTGGAATTGTGAAGAAGTTCTTAGGTTTTGCTCCCGAACGTAGCTTACCCACTGTGGGCAAAACGACCCTTCGTGACTGGCAAATTAATCGTTTAAAAACACAGGCAAAAAGAGAAAAAAATAGCCTTTATAGCAAAGTCCCTTTGCCAAGTAAAAGTGGTCGTGTGCGAGCTAAAAAAGGAAAAGTATATCTATTCTGTGATGAATTTACGAATTATAATGATGTAAATTTAGGACAAACGACCATTTTGCTATTGACCTCTTTGGGTTACGAAGTGCATATTCCCGAACACCTTGAAAGTGGTCGGACGTACTTATCCAAAGGGCTTGTCAGAGAAGCTCAACAAATCGCTATCCGAAATGTACAGTTGCTTTCAGCGGCAATTCAAGACAATTGCCCTATTATTGGCATTGAACCTTCGGCAATTTTAACCCTTCGTGACGAATATCTTGAATTAGTTCCTCCTGCTCTATTGCACGATGCGGAGCGGATTGCTGAAAACACCTATCTAATTGATGAGTTTTTAGCCCAAGAAATTGATAAGAAAATAATCACGAAAGAGTTGTTCACGAAAGAAAAGCAGTTAATTAAATTACATGGACATTGTCACCAAAAGGCTCTTTCGTCGTTGGTAGCAACCAAAAAAATTCTTTCTTTGCCCGAAAATTATGAAGTACAACTAATTCCATCAGGTTGTTGTGGCATGGCGGGTTCATTCGGATACGAAGCTGAACACTATGATGTTTCCATGAAAATTGGTGAACTTGTCCTCTTTCCAACAATTCGTAAGCAAGACAACTCAGTTATCATTGCAGCACCAGGAACAAGCTGTCGCCATCAAATAAAAGACGGTACGGGGCGGGTAGCGTTACATCCCGTCGAGATTCTTTGGAATGCATTAAGCGACTAAACCAAGATAATAATTCCTCGAAAAAATATAAAAAAATCGTTATCTTTACAAATAAGAGACCAATTAACCAATCAAGGTTACGCTTAACTCCTGTTTTATATTAAAATTTAGACGAAAAGTAATTAATTCTACTTCGGAACTTGATTTTAATAGGAATAGGAGTTAATTTACTTTTTTGAAATCCCGACCCAAAACTACTTATCTCAATTAACACACTAACCATGAGAAAACTATTTACCCTGACATTACTGTTTACTACAGCGACGAGTGTTTTCGCAAATGCAAATCCTTCTCGATTAGATTCATCCAGAGTATTTATCGGCAACATGCAAGTTGGTGAACGTATGGAGTCGATGGATATTGCTCGTAAAAACGTCATCTTAACACTTCGAAGAGATCTTGAAAGTCTGGAAAAAAATGCTAAAAGCACCATTTTTACAGAACTCAGCAATTTAAGTAAGGAAAACGTAATTAATGCAGATGGATACGCAACGATGCTTGCCAAATTGGACAAGAAATACAAAGCCGATGCCAAAACGATTGAAACCGATAATATTCGGGACATTTTTCAGATAGACCAAAAAAGCGACATCAAACGTCGTCATTCCAATGTCATCTCGGCACAGTGTTTTAATTCTAAAACAGAGGGTATTTTCTTCAAAATGAAGGACTACTCAAACGACGAAATTGTATCATTTCCACTAGAAACACTAAAGGGGAATTCACGCTACGGTTTAGTAGAAAACTATCATCAGGGTTTTGCTCGTATCAAGAAAGACCAAGTGTTTGGTTTTTTGAACTTTTGTGGAGATGAAATTATCCCATGTCAATACGAAAAAGCCGAAAACTTCAACGACGGGAAAGCACTCGTAAAGAAATTCGACTGGTATTTCGTTGATATGTATGGCAATGAGAGCGATGCACTAGAAAATGTAATTGATGCTCAAACATTGCGTTCGGGCATTAGCATTGCCAAATTTAAAAATGGCAAGATGGCTTTGATTGACAATAGCTATGATGTAAGCAAAAAACCACTATCTGACTTTTTTGATGAAATTAGTAATTTCAATAAGGATTTATTGAGAGTAAAACAAGGCAAAGGATATGGACTTATTAAATTAGACGGTTCTATCAAAATTGACCCGATTTATGATAATTTAAACCCAGCCGCCGAACATGGTAAATGGATGATTATCGAACAAAATAAAAAAATGGGTTTAATGGATACCGAAGGAAACATCAAAATTAAACCTTCGTTTAGCCAGATTATGCCATTAGCACTTGATCCAAACCTAGGCTTTACGGCTTCGTTAGGTATTGCCAAAGACGAAATGGGAGTTCATTTAGTAGATTTTAACGATCTCCGCACGAGTAAAACCTATCAAACCATCGGTGATTTCAATAAGTATGGCCTTGCTCCAATTAAAGATGGTAAATACCTAGGTTTCATTAATACCGACCTTAAAGTAGTTATCGAACCAATCTATCGTTCACTTGGTACTTTTAACCAATACGGATTGGTATCAGCTTGTAAAGACGGAGTAAATGGATCGCTTAGATGTGGCTATTTACAAAACGATGGCACAGAAGTGATTCCATTGAAATTTGATGAGGTAGCTAACTTTAATAAATTAGGCTTAGTCGTGGTTCGTGAGAACGCCAAAAATTGTAGCCTTCCTTCTGGTAACTGTAAAGTGGATATGGTCTATGACAAAAGCGGAACACTCGTAATCGGAAAAACCAACGAAGCTGCTCCAATCGGAATTCGTTATGCTACTACTGATACCCTTTTTAACAATAGTTATATCGTAATTAAGACTTTTACGCCTACTTCTAACAACGATGAGGAGTTAGAATATAATTTAATTGAGCGTAATTCGTATCATCGCATCACCAACACTGGCTATAAATCTATCCGAAAATACGATTCTAATTACTTATTCCCTGTAATGAAGGACGGCAAATGGGGCTTGATTGATACCAGTGGTAAAGTACTTGCAAAGCCTACTTACAAAGAAATGATGTATTCGACAGAAGGTTTGTATGGCGTAAAATTTGATAATAATAAATACGGTTTCATTGATAAAAAAGGAAAAGTACAAATTGCATTCGACTATGACGAAGTTCGTCCGTTCAATAATGGTCTTTCGATTGTATCAAAAGGGCCAGGTAAACTAGGCGTGATTAACCGTTTTAATGCGAAAATTGCTCCCTGTTATTTTACAGAAATCAATATTCTACCTGCTACAAAGCAATTTGAATTGATTGATAATATTGGAAGTAAGTTCATCCTTAATAGCAATGGCGATTGCGTAACAAACTGTACTCGCTTTGACGAAATCAGAAAACTTGCCAATCAATAACAGGTTTTTAAATGCTTTTTTTGATTCCACTGATCCATCTCCTACCTTTGGGGATGGATTTTTTAACATAAACCAGACACGATGTTACTTTATAATACAACATACAGCATAGAATTAGGCAACGAAGAAGACTTCTTAGCATGGATGAAAGAAACTCACCTACCTGAAGTAATGGCAACGGAATTACCTTTGGAACATAAAATGTTACAATTATTAACCGAAGTGGATAATGGAGCGGCTACGTTTTCGGTACAATATATTTTTAATAATCCACGTAAATTAGAAACATTCAGAAATACGTATTTGGATTCTTTTAAAGAGAAAATTGACGATCGATACAGAGGAAAATATGTTTTCTTTGAAAGTTTATTGAAGGAGGTTTAGGCAGGCAATAGGCAAAAAAACGGCCTGAGTTTGGAAGATCCAAACTCAGGCCGTTTTTTATTTTTCCAACAATTGAAGGATGTCATTATAAATCCCGGGGTCACTTGGACGTTTGGCATTTTTATCTACGAACTCCCCTTTTTTATTCATCAACATATAGCGAGGAATCGATTGGATTTTGAAGAACTTCGCAGCATACGAATCCCATCCTCCTTCAGAATGCAAATTTAAGCCATTGTCGAGCTTCAGTACTTCCATTCCTTTTTTCCAATTTTCCTCTTTTTCGTCTATCGAAATATATAAGAAAACAATATCTTTCAATTGCTTTTCGGTAAACCTGCCATGTAAGGTTTTAGAATAAGGAAACTCCTGACGGCATGGGCCACACCACGATGCCCAAAAATCCAAATAGACTACTTTTCCTTTCAAACTAGCTAAAGAAACAGTATCTCCTTTGATATTTACCGCTCTGAATGACTTCTTATCTTCTTCCTTTTTGGCTAAATCTTCATCTTTTTTAGTCATCACATCGGCACATTTTTGCTTTACTAAATTGGCCAATTTTTCTGACTGTGGTGTGATGGTAAGTGCCTCAAAAGTATTCCGAACCACAGAAGGCGTAGTGATTTGACATTGTGAATCAAGCAGATAAGCCAAAAATAACTGATACGACTATACAGGCAAATGTTCTCTAGCAAAACGGTGCTTATCCGTCATTGCCTTTCCCTTGTCAGCATATTTCACAAAGTTCTGCTCTTTGGAGTTATAATAAGTCACGTAGTAAATCAAGAAATTTCGGTACGACGACGAAAGTAAAGCCTCATCCGTAATCTTCTTTTCATCTAGTTCGTCCAACATCGCAGAAGGCAAGGACATCACCACATTTTGTCCCGTATTGGCGTTAGAACGAATAACAGGATATGCTAAAATATACATCCAATAGTTCCAGCGAATCTGGTTTTCAAGATAAAGGCGAAAGGACTCCGAAAATTGAGCTTTACCTTCGTAGTTTTTATAGAAAGAAGACTGCTCTTTTTTAGAATCGAACAAGTTCATTTCCCACACGTCCACGGGAGTCGTTCCCATTTTGGCAAACATGGTTGGAGTAGAATAGTCAACAACAAATTTCTCATAAAAACGAGTTAAAAAGGTATTTTCTAAGCTTCTATCGCCCTTCAAAACAACCGATTTAATCAAGTCTTTGGTATCAAAACTAAGGGATACTTTATCCCCTTTTTCTACATATAAAATGAGCTGTTGTTTTTTCAAACGCAACTCCACTACCGAAGGTTTTTCGATTGCTAAGGAAAACGAAAAAGAAGCTTTATCTTTCGTCAGTACCTGTTGTTGTTTTTCGGGCTGAATCCCTAACATCAACGGGTCATAGACCAACACTAAGGTATCGTTTTCCGCTCCTTGAACTGAACCAGAAATTTGAATCGACTGTGCTTGAACTCCCCATGAGAACAACAAAAACAGCAATAATACGTGTATTTTCATCTTAAAAAAAGCTTAATTTACCACTCAATAGGCGTTAATCCCTTACTCATTAAATATTCATTGGCTTGCGAAAAATGCTTTGTTCCGAACCATCCACCTGCATTAGCTGCCATCGGCGAAGGGTGCTTTGCTTTCAATACTTTATGTTTCTGAGCGTCTATTACCGCTCCTTTATCCTGAGCATAACGTCCCCAAAGCATAAAAACTACATCTTTTTTTTCATCCGAAATCGTTTTGATGACGGCATCCGTAAACATTTCCCATCCTTTTTTCTGATGCGAACCCGCCGCTCCTGCTCTTACCGTTAACGTTGCATTTAACAATAAAACACCCTGTGTAGCCCAACGTTCTAAATTACCCGATTTAGGAACAGAGATGCCTAAATCGTCTCTAATTTCTTTAAAAATATTCAACAGTGAAGGTGGAGACGCAACGCCATCGTTGACCGAAAAAGATAAGCCCATTGCCTGACCTGCACCGTGATAAGGGTCTTGCCCCAAGATAACGACTTTGGTATCGTCAAACGTACATTTATTGAAAGCGTTAAAAATTAATTTCCCCGGTGGATAAATCACCTGACTCGCATATTCTTGTTTAACAAAAGACACTAAATCGGCAAAATACGGTTTTTCAAACTCTCCAGAAAGACGTTCTTTCCAAGAAGCTTCAATCGATACATTCATGTTGTTATGGAGTTAATACCAGTAATTTTCTATAATACAAAAAATGAACCAAAGCCATTTCATAGCAAAAATACACATAAGACGGGCTTTATTCACCATATAAATAAGTTCTGTTTTTTTAGGGAGAAGAATAAACCAAATCACGCTTTTTTTCGTTAATTTTATACTGAGCAAAACTTAACGACTCGCATACAATGATTTCAGCCATAACCAACGGTGTAAAAGTTAGTGTTGTAACCCAATATTTACCCGAACATTCAAATCCATTTCAAGCCCATTTTGTATTTTCATATAGAATTCGCATCGAAAATGAAAGCGATTACACGGTGCAGTTACTTCGCAGACATTGGTACATCCATGACACTACGGGTGTTGTCCGTGAAGTAGAAGGTGAAGGCGTTGTAGGGGTACAACCTGTGCTAGAACCTGGGCAAGTCTATGAATACACCAGTGCTTGTAACTTAAATTCTTCCATCGGAAAAATGGCAGGTACATATCTGATGGAACGTATTTTTGATGGCAAGCACTTCCAAGTTGTTGTTCCAGACTTTGCGATGATTGCACCCTATAGACTTAACTAAAAGAAGATGTGTAAAAAGTATAGAGTTTAAGGTTTGAAGTATTTGATACCTACTAATATTCATATTTTCACCTTTAATCCGAGCGGCAGTTGCTCATAACTTTTGACTTTTTACACACCTCCCAAATTCCTCATATTAATCAAAACACAGTACTCTTGCTTAAACGTTATCTTTCTTATTTACTCAACGCCACAGACGAACACGGTGTTCATTCTCCTTTTGTTTTTAGACTTTATTGCGATGTAATCCGTCGGAAAAAGGCACGGTATTTTCAACTTATCCGAGTTGCCCCCAGTGATGAACTCGATTTTTCAGAAAGAAATCAAGCTGAAATTTCTGCAACAAAAGCCATTGAAACGCTACGAAATAAGTTATTACAAGATAATCGAAAAATTACTATTACCGACTTCGGTGCTGGTTCTCGCATCTACAAAGGCAATGAACGATTAATCCGTCAAATTGCTAAAAGTGCCGAAAAATCTCCTGCTTTTGGACAATTATTGTTTCGTCTAATCCACCATGTTCAAGCTAAAACAATTTTTGATTTAGGAACTTCCTTAGGCATGACTACCCTCTATCAGGCAAAGGGAAATCCTGATGCTCAAGTAGTTAGTTTTGAAGGCTGTGAAGCAACCGCTACGATTGCCCAACAGAATTTTGACGAATTAGCTTGTTCAAATATCCGTTTAGTTACGGGTAATTTAGACCATACCCTACAGGAAGAACTCCAGAAAATAACCCGACTAGATTTTGCTTTTTTCGATGCCAATCACCGCTATCAACCAACGGTAGATTACTTTGAAAAGTGTTTAGACAAAGCCCACGAAGACAGCATTTTTGTCTTTGACGACATCCATTGGTCAGACGAAATGCACGCTGCTTGGCAACACATTCAAACCCATTCAGAAGTAAGCGTGACAATAGACCTCTTTTACGTAGGCATTGTTTTTTTTCGTAAAAAACAGCCTAAACAACATTTTGTATTGAAGTTTTAAGGGTACACGGGTTTTAACCCGTGTATAGTGAAATGATAATACTACGGGTTAAAACCCGTAGCCCCTATCGCTCCAACTCAATCACATGATCCAGTTCGTTTTTATCCATGTTGGCAAGGTCAAAAACGTAGTAGCCACTGTCTAATTTCTGGAATTTAATAGGACTTCCATTCTTAAACCATTTAGCTGTTTTGAAACCTTGCGGAATTTTCAACAGGAATTTATCGTC
>JARXAV010000004.1 GCA_029865665.1 Flectobacillus sp.
TATTGGCTTTGTACCCGTTCCGTTAGATACTATGGAGTATGAAAATCGCTTTAGTTGGTCTGATTTATCATTCAAAAACATCAGTTATCGAGTTGGTGTCGGAGCCGACTTGCTAAATGGATTTAACACAGCCTTGTGGACGGAAGCTTTTTTGAGTGACCGCTGGAGTATTAATGTAGGTATAAGTACAGGTTCATTGAATGAAACGGATTATCTTTCAGAAGATGATTTTATCCGTGATACTGGCAAACCCTTTAGAGAAAAAGCAGGCATAACGCTTCCTAATAAATATGTCATTAAAAGTATTGAAGCCTCTCATTCACTCGTTAGAATGCCCCTTTCGCTTAGTTATCAGCAGCCACTTAAACATGGTTACGCATTGGTGTTCGGCTTGGGTACGATGTTAGATTTGTCACTCAAAACAAACTTTACCTGTCGTTATCAAGAACCAAGTGGGGACATTGAAGAACGAAAAGAAATCATAGAAGACCATCCTGTTACATTCAACAACATGAACTTTTCGGTAGGTTTACAAAAACAGTGGAATCATTTTGTACTACAGGCAAGTCCATTTATCAACAAACAAATCAAGACAGTAAGCTATCAAAATCAAGACCTGATTTTAGGAGCAAGGGTACGTTTATTGTATGATTTCGGAAGAAAATAAGTTAAGTTGTGATGCGAAATGTTGGATGTTGAATTAGTAGTGTACGAAGGATTGAAAAATAGCATTCTCTGACAAATTTTGTAAAATCTTTTTTGACGATGGGCTAACACCCATCGCTAAGATATATCGCCCTTTCAGGGCTAAGACAGTACATTTTAGCCCTAAAAGGGCGATATACCTAAGCCTAGGGTGAAGCCCTAGGTCTCGAAATTTAAATTTCCCAAACGTTTCTCAATCCTTCGTACATTACTAATGTTGGATTTAACTGACCATGTTCCTATTCGATTCTTAAAATAAATAGGAAGAAAAAACATCAGGATGTTAGTCCTTGATTACTAACTCGGTCGAATCTCTGAAACTTGAGAAATACCTTGTTTCTACAAGTTATACTTACCCTATTTAGGTTTACCCAAAAACTATCCTATTTCACTGATAGTTAAACCTTTGTCCCTTCGAGCCTTTAAAAACTCATTACCATCTGTATATCAAATACTTAGATAATAAAACCGAATATTCATTCTACCTATTCTACTGTTGGTAAGCAGATAGAGAACTCACTTCCTTCGCCTAATTTACTTTTCAACGAAATTTTCCCCTTATGTCCTTCTACCATTTCTTTTACATAATATAAGCCAAGCCCAAAGCCTTTCACATTATGTACATCGCCTGTGTGTACACGGAAAAATTTATTGAATACCTGACGTTGGTCTCGGTCTGCAATGCCAATGCCGTTGTCTTTTACTTTAATAATTAATTCATTGCTTTTGGTTTCTGTACTTAGACGAATCTCTGGGGTAGTTTCGCAATACTTCAAGCCATTATCAATCAAATTGTGTAAGACGTTCGTAAAATGAATACGGTCTGCCTTGATGAAAGGATTGATTCCTTGTAAATCTAAGATTAACTCCCCTCCTTTTTCTCTAAACAAAGGCTCGCAACTACAAGACAAATCTTCCAATAACTCATGTACATCTATTTCCTCAAAATTAAGTTTGTCAATTTTTTGAGCGATATTAGCCGTTTGCAACACCGTATCCACATTTTTCTTGAGTCGAGCGGCTTCTTTTCGGATAATGGCGGCATAACTTAACAGCCGTTCGGGAGTGTTCACAATCTCAGGTTTCATCAAGACTTCACTCGAAATCGAAATCGTCGAAATGGGTGTTTTAAACTCATGCGTCATGTTATTGATAAAATCATTCTGGATTTCCGACAAGCGTTTTTGCTTGAAAAGCAACAAGAGCGAGTACACAAAAAAGCACATCAACACCAACAATACGGCAGACGAGATAAACCAGTTATCTAAATCACCCAGCAGAAAGTAGCGTTTATCTGGAAAATGAACCCCAAAATAATAGTTGTGAATATCTACGACAGGAAAATCATAATGAGCAGTAGAGTCTGAATTGTCACAATTTTCGGAATGACAAACAAAGGCTGTATAACGAATCGCATCCTTTTGGCAATCGTAAACACCGTATTCAAAGTTCATTCGAATATCGTAACGTGCCAATTCTTGTTTTAGAAATTCTTCTAACACAGGGGCGTTAATTACGTCGTTTATTTGAACGGTGTAATAATTGGAGGTAATTCGCTCCACGGGGCTAAGCAATTTATTATTTTTGTTTTTGTTGAATTGAAGCAATCGCTCGCTCACAACCCTCAAAGCCGAAGACACCCGTTGATCGAAATCTCGGTCTTCGAGGTTATACGCCTGCCGAAACCAAACGTATTGAACCGTGATCACCCCTGCCATCAATAAAATGGAGGTAGCTACAAATATGCGGAGCGTGTTCGTATTCATACACAAAAGCGAAAACCGCCCTTAGTTAAGGACGGCTTCTTTTTTATCTTCTGGAAAAACAAATTTGATTGCTTTACTTACTTTTTCCTTCATCAAGGCTATGGAAAGTACTTCATCGACATTGTCAACATAATGGAATTTCAAATCTGAAATATAAGCAGGTGTTATTTCCTCGATGTCTTTTCTGTTTTTATGACAAAGAATAATTTCCTTAATTCCTGCTCGTTTAGCTGCAAGGATTTTTTCCTTGATACCACCCACTGGCAATACTTTTCCTCTTAATGTCACTTCCCCAGTCATGGCCAAGTGAGCTTTTACTTTTCGCTGTGTCAGTGCAGAAGCGATGGAGGTTGTCATGGTAATACCTGCCGAAGGCCCATCTTTTGGTACGCCGCCTGCTGGTACGTGAATGTGTAAATTATAATTATCAAAAATTCGATAATCAATTCCGTAATCGTCTGCATGAGCTTTTAGGTACGACAAGGCCGCCACAGCAGACTCTTTCATCACCTCGCCTAATTGACCCGATAAAGTTAATCCACCTTTACCACGGTTCAAGCTCGATTCAATAAAGAGAATATCCCCCCCAACTGATGTCCAAGCTAAACCCGTTACTACACCTGCTACATCGTTCGTTTCATAAATATCTTTATCAAAGATTTCTGTGCCTAACAAACGAACAACATCTTCGGGTTTTACCGTTTTAGGGTATTCCTCCTCCATGGCAATTGATTTCGTAATTTTACGAATCAACTTACCCACTTCTTGTTCCAGTTTACGCACACCCGATTCACGAGTATAACCTTCTACCAACTTATTTAAGGCTGCGTCCGTAATGGTTAAGGTTTTTGTTTCTAAACCATGTTCTAACTTTTGCTTTGGTACAAGGTGTTTTTTGGCAATCTGTACTTTTTCTTCAATCGTATATCCACTCACATCAATGATTTCCATACGGTCACGCAAGGCTGGATGAATTGAGTCTAAGGAGTTGGCCGTTGCAATAAACATCACCTTCGATAAATCATAATCAACCTCTAGGTAATTGTCCATAAATGCCCCGTTTTGTTCTGGGTCAAGTACTTCCAACAAAGCCGAAGAAGGGTCTCCACGGTGGTCAGCTCCTACTTTATCAATTTCATCTAAAATGAAGACAGGATTTGACGAACCTGCTTTCTTGATGTTTTGAATCACTTTTCCTGGCATTGCACCGATATAGGTTTTACGATGTCCTCTGATTTCAGATTCATCGTGTAAGCCACCCAATGCCATACGGATATATTTACGACCTAATGCCTTAGCAATGGACTTTCCAAGCGAGGTTTTACCTACTCCTGGAGGGCCATATAAACACAAAATTGGGGCTTTCATATTACCCTTCATTTTGAGTACTGCCAAGTATTCAATGATACGTTCTTTTACTTTTTCTAAGCCAAAGTGATCGGCATCTAATACTTTTTGAGCCTTCTTTAAATCGAAATTATCTTTGGTTGTTTCGTTCCAAGGTAAATCAACTAATAGTTCTAAATAGTTGGTTAACATCGGATACTCTGGCGACATCGAATTGGTGCGTTGCAGTTTGTTCAGTTCCTTTTGGAAATGTTCGCCTACTTCTTTCGACCATTTTTTATTTGCCCCTTTTGCTCTAATTTTATCAACCTCCGCTTCTGGTGTATCTACGCCTAATTCTTCCTGCAAGACTTTTATCTGCTGACGTAGGTAATAATCTCGTTGCTGTTGGTCAATGTCGCTACTTGCTTTACTTTGAATTTCTCTTTTCAGTTCTAGCAAGTCAATATCTTTCATCATAAACTCCAAGAGTTTATGAGCTTGTTCTACGCCATCACGCATTTCTAACAAGCTTTGCTTCTCGCTTAAATCACCGTTGATATTGGCAGAAAGAAAATGTACTAAGAAGCTAGGCGACTCAATATTATCAAGAGCAATTTGAGCCTCTCTTGGAATATCAGGATTAAGCATCAAGATTTTTGTTGCCATCTCACGAAGCGTTTGTACAAGTGCTTTATTTTCTCTGTCTAATTTCACAGGGAAAGAGTCTTCAATGTACTCCACTCTGGCCACTAAATTTGGCTCTGTTTTGACATATTCTTGCACCTCAAAACGCTTGCGTCCCTGAACAATAATCGTTGTATTACCGCCAGGCATCACAATCATTTTGATGATATGAGCAACCGTCCCGACAGCGTACATATCTTCTGCTAGGGGTTCTTCTTTATTTGGGTTGGCTTGTGTTACCACCCCAATTGTACGATTGCCTTTGTATGCTTTTTTTACCAAACGAACAGACTTTTGCCTTCCAACCGTAATGGGAATAACCATTCCTGGGAAAAGAATTAAATTACGAATGGGCAATACAGGCAATTCTTCCGAAAGTTCAGACAAATTGGTTTCATCCATTTGTTCCGAACCTAAAGGAATCAATTCTATACCATCAAAATCTGAACCTTCAGAAAAGCGAAAATTATCCAAAAAGGATTTCTTATTATTGTTCATATATTCAAATCAACGAATTTGGAAACACTATTTACAAATTACGATAGCTGTACCTTCAGCACGTTAACAGGTTTTTTCCAAATTCAACTGTACATTTGTCACACTAATACCCTAAACTTAAAATTAAAACTAAATTTCGTTACATCAAAATACGAATTAGTAAAAGGTCAAAAGCCATGCCAACGGACATTTTGTCAGTACTTATGCCATTTTTGTTTCTCGCTTATACAACTGAATCGTATTCTCTAATCCTAGGTATAGGGCATCGCAGATAAGTGCATGACCAATAGAGACTTCCAATAAATTTGGAATGTTTTGCTGAAAATAACGAAGGTTTTCTAAACTCAAATCATGGCCTGCATTGATACCCAAACCCAGCTCATTGGCACGTACCGCTGCGGTGATAAAATCAGCAATGGCAGCCTCTCTATTTTTAGTATAATTTTCGGCATAAGGCTCTGTGTAAAGCTCAATGCGGTCTGTCCCTGTTTCTTTCGCTCCTTCTACCATGCGAACATCGGCATCTACAAAAATAGAGGTACGAATTCCAGCGGCTTTGAAGGTTTGTACTAAATCAATCAAGCGGTCTTTATATTTAATGGTGTCCCAACCAGCATTGGAAGTAACTGCTCCTAAGGCATCAGGTACAAGGGTTACTTGTGTTGGGCGAGTTGCTAATACTAATTCAACGAATTTTGCTTCCGTTGGATTGCCCTCAATATTGAATTCGGTAGTAACTACTTCTTTTAAATCATACACATCTTGGTAACGAATATGACGCTCATCTGGACGAGGATGCACCGTAATTCCCTCAGCACCAAAACGTTCACAATCTAATGCTGTTTTTACAACATTCGGATTATTCCCTCCTCTTGAGTTACGAATCGTAGCAATCTTGTTTATGTTAACGCTTAATTTAGTCATGGTTCTTATTAAATTTTGTAAATTGCAGCACGGAAATAGTACAGCACGTTAAACCTATAAGGTTTTGGAAACCTCGTAGGTTTCCTTCAAACTAATTTATTGGTTCTAAAACGCTGTATATCCACCTAATTGAACAATTCAAAGAGTAAGAATGTTCTAATTCTACTCCAAAGTTAATGAATTGGAATTTAATCTGTAAACATTCGTAAAATGTCACTAAAAACCAATATTGAAAGTGGTATCAAAGATGCCATGCGTGCAAAAGACCAAGATCGTCTTCGTACTTTAAGAGCAATCAAAGCGTTAATTTTATTAGAAGAAACTTCTGGTGGAGCGAGTACTGAAATTTCGGAAGAAACCGAAATCAAAATGTTAACTAAAGCCGCAAAACAACGTAGAGATTCTCTTGAAATATTTTTGACTCAAGGAAGAGAAGATTTAGCAGAGAAAGAACAAATTGAGTTAACCATTATCGAAGAGTTCTTACCGAAACAATTGACAGAAGAAGAACTAAAAGAGAAAGTTCAAGAAATTATTGCTCGTGTTGGAGCTGCTGGCCCTGGCGATATGGGTAAAGTAATGGGCGTTGCTACCAAAGAACTAGCAGGTATTGCAGACGGTAAAGCCGTTTCTATCTTGGTAAAATCGTTGTTAGCATAAAAATAATGTTGAATTATACATGTTGAATTTTGGATTTAATCATCTGATGAACAAGATTTTGATTAAAACAAAATAGTCATTGAGTTACCATTGATTACTTCAACCTATAAATCAATATTAGATTCGTTTATTAGTTCAAAAGCTGCTTGGTAAATCGTGGGTTTATCGGGCAGCTTTTTTGTTGTGTATGGTGACTGAAGTCACCAGCTAATAGAAGATAAACTCGAAGCATTTTCACGGTTCGACTTACAGAAATGTCCCTATATCAAAGGCTTTCCGCTGATTTTTCCGTAACTTGCTGAGTATTTGTGCATTTTCAGTCCATTTAGACCTAATGGCTTCATTATTAATCAGTAAATAGGTCCATAAATTAGTATTATAACATGGAAACGACGGCGGTTAGTCCCAAAAAAGATATACGTAAACTTACGCTTGCTCAGCTTAAAGACGTGCTAGTAGAGCAAGGAGAGCAAGGTTTTAGAGCCAAACAAATTTATGAATGGCTTTGGAAAAAGTCGGCTCAGAGTTTTGATGAAATGACCAATCTTTCAAAGAAAACTAGGGAAGTATTAAACGAGACCTTTGAAATTCGAGCAGTTCTGGTAGAAGAAAAACAGGTAAGTTCTGACAGAACAATTAAGTCTTCTTTTAAGCTGTATGACAGCAATTTAGTGGAAGGTGTGTTAATTCCTGCGGATGATCGTATGACGGCTTGTGTATCCTCGCAAGTGGGTTGTTCATTGACTTGTAAATTCTGTGCTACGGGTTATATGGACAGAAAGCGTAACCTTGATCCTGCTGAAATTTATGACCAAGTGGTGCGTATCAAAGACCAAGCAGAAAGCCATTACCAAACGCCTTTGACCAACATTGTCTATATGGGTATGGGCGAACCTTTGTTGAACTATGCTAACGTATTGGCTTCTATCGAACGCATTACCTCGCCAGAAGGATTGGGTATGTCACCAAAGCGCATTACGGTTTCTACGGCTGGGATTGCCAAAATGATTACTAAATTGGGTGATGATGAGGTAAAGTTTAATTTGGCTTTATCACTACATGCGGCTAATGATGTAAAGCGTGACCAAATCATGCCTATCAACGAGTCTAATACCTTAGAAGCCCTCAAGGAAGCTCTTTTACATTTCTACAAAAAGACAGGCAATCGCATTACCTTAGAGTACATTTTATTCTACCGTTTTAACGATACCCTAGAAGATGCCAAAGAACTTTGGCAATTTGCGAAACAGTTTCCATGCAAAATCAACATCATTGAATACAATCCAATTGCCGAAGCCAATTACACCAATACAGACCCAGCTACCTTAGACAAATTTGCAAAGTTTTTAGAAAGCAAGAACATGGTGGTAAATGTGCGTCGCTCAAGAGGCAAAGACATCGACGCTGCTTGTGGACAACTAGCGGGCAAGAAAAAAGAATCGACAGAGGAGTAAACAAAAAAGGTTTAAGCGAGTGCTTAAACCTTTCGTTTATTATCCAAAAAACAAATCCTATGAATAGAATTTGTGTCCTAGAGTATATATATAAATATATTAACAAATATCAATTATAGGAACATACAGTTCATGATAGCAAAAATAACATTTTTTGTATTATTATTCATTACCGAAAACAAATTTAAGTCATTTTTCTGAGAATAATACAATTTTATTATTTTTTTCGACGGATGTTACTTTTTTTTCGACAAAAGCCTAAAAATAGGTCATTATTGTTAGATTTAGGCTTAAATAACGAGTTTAAAACCTTCTCCGTGTAAGTTAACAATTTGAATAGATGGCTCTTCTTTGAAAAATTTTCTTAGTTTTGTTATATAAACATCCATACTTCTTGCGTTGAAATAGGTATCATCTCCCCAAACCATCTTTAAGGCAAAACTTCTACTAACGGGTTTTCCCAGATTTTCACACAGCAATTTCAACAATTCACTTTCTTTCGACGTTAATTTTTGGTGAATGTCACTATGATGTAACACTTGTTTTTCATAATCAAAAATATAAGCTCCTATCACAAAGGAAGTTGCAGGTTTTACTTCTTCTGAACCCGCTATTTTCTGACTTCTACGCAAGATTGCCTGAATACGAGCCAACAACTCTTCCATCGAAAATGGCTTTGTCATATAATCATCCGCACCAACCTTAAACCCTTGCAAAGTATCGTCTTTCATCGACTTGGCTGTCAAGAAAATTATGGGCGTATCTTTGTCCGACATTCGCACTTCTTTTGCCAGTGTAAAGCCATCTTTTTTGGGCATCATTACATCAAAAATACAGAGGTCATAGGTACTCAAAACGAACTTAGACAGTGCTTCATCGCCATCTTTTGCCAGTGTAGTATCAAACCCTTTTATTGTTAAATATTCTTGAAGTAATAAACCCAAATTGGGGTCGTCTTCTGCTAGAAGTATTCTTGCCATTGAAAATAATTATATAATACTGTGTTAACTTATTTACGTAAATTTTGTTTTTGTCTTTTAAGCGAGTTCCTGCTTCTTGGGTAAAATTACTTCAAAAGAACTTCCTTCACCAAGCGTACTTTGGACGTTGATTTTGGCGTGGTGCTTTTCCACAATCGTTTTCACATAACTTAACCCTAAACCGAAGCCTTTAACATCGTGGACATTTCCTGTTGGAACACGGTAAAATTTATCAAAAATATTTTTTAACGAATCTTTAGACATTCCAATTCCTTTATCGGAAATGGTGAATGATAAGCCGTTATCCACATTTTTAGTCGAAATCGTAATCCAAGGGCGTTCTGGAGAATACTTATTGGCATTGTCTAGCAAATTGAAAATGATATTGGTTAAATGAACTTCATCTGCCAAAATCACTGGGTCTAATGCCTGCAAATCGAGGTCTATCAATCCTTCTTTCTGTTCGATTTGTGGACTGATGTTTTCGAGTACTTGTTCAATGACCTCATGGACGTTCACTTCCCCAATTTTCAGTTGCAAATCACCTCGTTCCATTTGAGCAGTCTGCAATACCTTTTCTACTTGTGAACCCAATCGCTTGTTTTCATCTTTAATAATATTCAAATACCGACTAAACATGATGGTATTCGCTGCTACATCTTTGTCTTGTAACATTTGGGTAGCCAACGAAATCGTCGAGATAGGAGTCTTAAACTCGTGCGTCATGTTATTGATAAAATCGTTTTTAACATCTGCCAATTGCTTCTGTTTCACAATCGTACTCACAGCCACATAAAAACAACCCAACATGACCAAAATCAATAATAGTGAAGACGCATACATGACCCACATATTACGAATTACATACTGGTCTTGATTCGGGAAATAGACCCGTAAATAATTCCCTGTATTCGTAAAATCATTTGGAAAAAGGTTGACCGTATAAGTATCCTTATCGTTTTTTAAGCCTTTTTCTTTATAACTCAAGGACGAAGCAAAATGTAAATAACGAGGTTCGTCTTGTGTACTGACTCCGTATTCAAAGGGAAGATTAATTCCTTTCATGCTTATCTCATGACGTAATAAGGAATCCAAAATCACATAATTAATGCGATCGTAAAGACTTCTTTTTTGAAATAGAAAATCGTTAAAAACTTCTTTGGCTAATTCTGTTTTGTTCTTTGCCCGTTCAAATTCAGCAGAGGTTGCCATTAATTTATCCTCGTGAGGATGCTCTTTTTTCTGGCTTGATTTTTTTGCTTTTCGAATCGAGTCTTTCTGAATCAGTGCCTGTTCTTTCTGCTGAATCATTCCCATCAGAATTTGATCCAACTGTTTATCTTCATTAATTCGTTTCTGTACTTCTGCCAAATCCATGTTGACCGAATACTCTTCGTATTCTCTAATTTCGCCATTGGGCAATACCTCTGTACCTTTGGAAACCTGAATATCCGAAGGAACACTGATGGTCGCAAAGCGTTCTAAATCTAGGGAGGAAACCGTTGGTGCTATGGGAACAGTCGCTTTTACGGAAGTTCCTTTAGATTTGACAATCCGTTTTTCAGGTGTTGCAATGGCTTTTAGTTGCAGTTGTTTCTGTTCCGCTTCAATTTTGCGTTGAGCCATGTAATAAAACTCTTGTTGTCCCAAACGTCTAACTACCTGTTGCATGGCATCCCGAACATCACTCCCAAACTGGTCTTTTTTAGAACGCATCGTAAACCCAAGCCAATAGAGCTGAAACGCTATTAAGCCCAGAAGGGCAAAGCTCATTAACGCAATGATATATTGAATTTTACGCTTGGTCATTCAAGAAATTAGTAGTGATTTGGAAACTGTTCCGCTAGATAACGCTACAAAATTAATTGAATTATATTGCCGACATCTGCGTTTAACATCTTTTAACAAAAGAAGCACAACGAATTAAATCGCTGTGCTTCTTTTGTTTATCATTTCCCTTTGTGCTGTAAAATCAGGGCGGAGAGTTGATGTGCTGGAACAACACCCGACTGCCGCCAGAGTTGTTCTCCATTTTTATAGAGAATCAAGGTTGGCACACCTTGTATTCGGAGGGATTGAGCAAGAGCAGGTGTTTTGTCTATGTCTATTTTTACAATTTTGACATTGTCGCCTAATTGCTTTTTGACATTTTCTAAAATCGGTCCCATGGTTTTACATGGGCCACACCAAGTTGCATAAAAATCTACTAGTACGGGTGTTTCACTTTTGATTATATCTTGAAATGACGTTGCCATATTTTTCTTGTTTACATATTACAATCACAATGCTCAATACATTCTATCAGCTTAACCACTTCACGGAGTTTTAACGAATAGAAGACATTCAATCCGTCTTTTTCAGAGCGTAAAATACCCTTCAACTTCATGTTAATCAGGTGATGCGATAACAAAGACTGCTCGCAAGATAGTCGTTCGCAGATTTCATTAACTGATAATTTTTCATTCTGAGAAAGTAAATCTACAATCGCTAGGCGTGTCGGGTGGGCTACCGTTTTTAAGATAAACGCAGCTTTTTCTAATTTTTCTTTATTGATACTATACGATGCAGTTGTCATGGGCTTTTAATTTAACAAACAAATATATGAACAAATCTTCATATAATCAATGTATGGTAATGATTAATGTTTAATGATGAGTGCGTAATGTTGGGTGACAGCATTATAATCGTCTCGTAATCAATTATGTTTGGTGTGTTGCCGTTGTCTGTGAAGACACAGACAATGGACAGGATTACAAATCCTTTTTATCTATGCTTCGACTATGCGTCCCAGACATGCCCTGCGGAACATATCGAAGAGTAAGAACTCCAAATCATTGTCTGTGAAGACACAGACAATGGCGGGGAAAGGGAATAAAATTTACTTTGCAAACTTCTTATAAAGCCACTTGAAACCCCAAGCTAAAGGAAATACAAACCAAATTTGGAAGAAAAACAACAGTACTTCCTCAAACCAATACCAACCTGTTTGAAGGCTATAGCCTATCCGCAACAATAAATTAGGCTGTAGTCCATAGGTATTTTCAATATTTGGGATTTTGTCATACTGTACTACCACTGGCTGATACAAGTGAATCGTCACGGTACTATAATTTACTTGATCTTTCAAACTCAGTGTTTCTACAGCATTTTCATCCGCTTGATTTTGTAATGATAAAAGCGTTGTTTCTGCTTCTGACGTTTCTGTCAACTTTTTCCCTTTTGTAGCAATATGTTTTTCATAGCTGTTTTCAAACTTCTTAAAACGCTTTTTACGAGCCTCACTTGCTAACAATGAAAAACTTACGTCTTCTGCCGAGAGCGTACTTTTGTCCACAAACAACATCAAGGGTTGAATTTCCCGAAGGAGTTCATTGAGATGTTGGTTAGGAACTCGAATTACCAAGTCGTTCACCATTTCGTAGGCTGTTGTTCGTAACAAGGAATCATTTCCAAAGGCAACTTCATGGGTATTGGCAATCTGAGAAGTCAAATCTGAGCGAGTAACAAAACCAGCATATTTTTTACAAATATCTTCTATAGCATTAGAAGCCTTTTGCGTATCAGCCACCTTAAAACGCAGTTCTGCCGTACGAATAAATTGGCGGTTTTCGGGATTTAAGTCATTCAAAATAGCGGTGTCGCTTTGTTCAGTATCAAGTGTTGCTACCGCAGCAGAGTCAACCATGGTTGTTTCTGCCTTTTTTTCGCTACACGAAAGCGTCAATCCTAGCACTCCAATGAGGAGTAGTTTGGGGAATAAAAAAGTTGTTTTCATAATTATTTGGTATTCTAAATAGTTAAAACGTTCTCCAAAATGAGGTGTGTAAAAGTGTAGCGTTTAAAGCGTTTTACACCAAATAATATTCCTTTGCTGTTGTCTGTGGAGACAATGGCAGAGGCTTAATATCCTTTCCAACAGAACAATAACGACTTAAAGAGGTGCTATATTTTAAATAATTAAAAAATAATTAAAAAATATTAAATTAAAAATTAAACCAGTTCAAAAGAAAGAGTCTGCCAAGCGTTTCCTGCAAATTTTGAGTCCAACGTTATTCACTTCACAATCAAAATCAACCATTCTATATTTTGTCAAATTCTAATTATGCTACATTAGCATGAATAGGGCTTAGGGTTTACATAAATATATTTTATGCAATTCATTGAAAATATAAATAAAAAATTATGGTTATGATTTTTCAACTTTGTGGTATGAAAAATCAACACAATACAATATTGGGGATATTAGTACTCATAACACTCGGTCTGGTTGCAGGCTTATGCTATTTACAACACACCAAAATAGTTAATTGGGATCTAGAATTAATCTTAGCTCCCTTCATTGTTATCACGTTACTTGCTTTTGGAGAGAAGTTACTTGTCTATTTTTTTATACTTCCAATCTGTTTTATCTACAGAATCATTAGCAAAACAGGTTTATTATCTAAAGCAAATAGCTAAGTAAGAATTCATAACTCCTCTTTCACACACTTCTAAAATAAGTTTAATCACTAGTTAGACAAATCCAATAACCAACATACATGAAACAGATATGAAACAGATGAAAACGTACCTCGCACTGGCAGTATTATTTTGTTTACTAATCACGATTTTTCTAACTAAAGATACCGTTAATAGAGATCTCTTTGCTTCCTTAGGAATCGTAGTTGGATGTCTTACGTTGGCAAGTTTCTCGGATGATGAAGAAGTAAGACGTTGATACGACTATGAGAGGAGTCAAGTAATAAATACTAATTTTTAATATAAAGTGCCATGATAACAACGGATATTACCAAGGCTGTACAATCATTATTGAACGATGAAATTATTGGTGTTCCTACTGAAACCGTTTATGGATTAGCAGGAAATGCGTACAGTGAAAGTGCCATAAAGAAGATTTTTAGTCTCAAGAATAGACCCTTATACAATCCACTTATTGTACATATTAAGTCAACCACATTCTTAACTAACGTTGCTAGTGAAATACCTGATATAGCCTTCAAACTTGCCGAAGAATTTTGGCCAGGGCCATTGACGCTCATCTTAAAAAGACAGGCTCACATTTCAGATTTGATTACAGCAGGACAAGAAACGGTTGCCGTGCGAGTGCCAAATCATCCCGTAATCTCAGCTCTTTTATCGCAATTAGACTTTCCGTTGGCTGCTCCAAGTGCCAATCCTTTTGGATCTATCAGTCCAACCAGTGCCACACACGTTTTTAACTATTTTGAAGAGAAGCTCAATGTCATTTTAGAGGGGGGGATATGTGAGCGAGGGATAGAATCTACCATTATTGGATTTGAGAATGGGCTGCCTGTTTTGTACAGACATGGCTCCATTGCAGTAGAGGAAATAGAACAAGTGGTAGGTAAGGTCACGATTAAAATACACAATGAGAGTAAACCCAATTCGCCAGGAATGCTTTCTCGTCATTATGCTCCAACGACACGGACTTATCTGACAACGGACATACTTGATTTACTGGAGTCGTTTGAGGGGAAAAAAGTCGGTTTACTTCTTTTCCAAAATAAGCTATTAACAGAAAGAGATGTACTTCAAGTCGTATTATCTGAGGCAGGAGATTTACAAAAAGCGGCAAAGGAATTATATGCTGCATTACATCATTTGGATGAAAATAACTTAGATGTCATCATCGCTGAAAGATTCCCTAATGAAGGACTAGGTAAAACGTTAAATGACCGTCTGGAACGAGCAACAAAAGTTAAGTATTAAAAGATTTATTTACCTATATCAACAGTACTCATGAACTATAATTTACTAATCGAAAACCTAACAAACCCAGCATTACTATTTTTTATACTGGGTTTGATTGCTGTATATTTTAAAAGTGATTTAGAAATACCAGCTAACTCTTCAAAATTTATTTCTCTGTACTTATTGTTTGCAATAGGCTTCAAAGGTGGGCAAGAGTTGTCGCATGAAACATTTACAAATGAAATAGGCTTGTCGATGTTATTCGGCATTTTTCTTTCTTTGTTTATTCCATTTTATACCTTTTTTATCCTAAAACGCAAACTCTCTGTTTATGATGCAGGGGCAATTGCCGCAGCTTATGGCTCTGTAAGTGCCGTAACTTTTGTAACAGGGGTTTCTT
Organism: Flectobacillus sp.; assembly: GCA_029865665.1. The sequence continues at coordinate 15,113 of JARXAV010000004.1, forward strand.
ATCTCGAATCACAACAACTAACACTGCATGGTCACATGGTTGCCATCATGGCATTGATGGAATCTCCCGCAATCATAATAGGCTTAGTGTTAATATCCATATTTAATAAAGTCGAATCAGACAAAATTGACAAACGAGGCGTTCTAAAGCACTCATTTACGAACGGAAGTGTA
>JARXAV010000024.1 GCA_029865665.1 Flectobacillus sp.
CCCGCCTCACGCATGGCCGAAGTAGCACAAATCATATAATCTTTTACTTCGTGTAACTCAAGTAAAAGTTTGTAGGCGTGCATTAACTTGAAAATTCTTACTTCAGATTCAGGGCTAATCTGCCCTTCATTAAATACATCATGCCCCAAACGAAGGGCAAAACGTACGTATTCAACCTTTTTAAAGCTTACTTTTCCGTTGTTTTCCAATACACTAGAAATCTGCATTCGAGCAGCATTCGAGCCAATATCAATGGCGGCTATTTTCATAAATTTAGTGATAAATAATGGAAGTGTCTTTGATGTTTTCAAGAACACATCTAACTAATTCAGAATATCCTGATGTTCAATTTCTGGTGCTTTCGGCTGGGTAATTTACTTATTAAAAGTAAATCCGTTGCCTTCTTCATCAAAATCTAACTCCACACCAAGTAGGTACATTAAATGGTGTTTATTAATAATTAAATCAATATTATGCAGTTGGTAGGTTTCATCGTTGTCTTCTTTTTTGTCGAATCCAATAATATATGATGCACTACACGCACTACCTTTTAGTCCCACTCGTAGAAAATATCCTTCGGGTATTCCTTTGATAGACAGTGCTTTATTGATTTCTGTTAGGGCTTTTTCTGTAATACTAATGGGGGTAATGGCATTCAGTTTCATAAACTTATCGCATCCTTTTGCTTATTGACCAAAAGGAATTCGTTATTTTTGATGCTATATTGCAAATTTTTGACGGTATCGTATTATATCAGGTCTTGTTTTAAAACCCGAAAGTACATAATTGTTTATAAATTAACATCAAAAGTTTTTTAGATTTGACATATTTATTTAGATAATTGCAGTTTTATGGAAATAGTTTTGGATTTAATTAAAATAGTGATGCCAGCAGGTCTGGTGCTGTTCGCTATGTATTTAATGGTGAGTACCTTGGTTAAGAAAGAATTGATTCATCAAGAACTTACGAACAAAAAGGCAACGAATGAGACCGTTTTGCCACTACGTTTACAAGCATACGAACGGATGTGTTTATTTTTGGAACGCATTTCTCCAAGTAACATCCTGATTCGGTTAAATGGTAGAGCGACCACGGTAAGTGAGTTTCAAGCATTGCTATTAAGTGAAATTAGAGAAGAGTTTTCTCATAACTTGGCACAACAAGTATATTTGAGCGATAACGCTTGGATGTTGGTTAAAAAAGCCATGAATGATACCGTTACCGTAATCAACTTGGCGGCAAACGAAGTCAAATCCGATGCCCCTGCGATAGAACTCTCGAAACAAATTTTTGAGATGCAACTCAAACAGCAACTTTATACAAGTGAAGAAGCCCTTTTGGTAGTCAAAGAGGAGGTTCGTTCCTTGTTTTTTTAATACGAAAACAATCAAATAAATTATGAAAACAAACAGACAACATCTTTTTAGTATCCCCGTCATTGTTGCCGCCCTAGGTTATTTTGTCGATATTTATGATTTACTACTTTTTGGTATTGTACGTGTCCCAAGTCTAAAAGATTTAGGGTTAAGTCCAGAAGAAATTTCAATTGTTGGTAAAAATATCATCAACTGGCAAATGGGCGGTTTACTTATCGGAGGGATTCTCTGGGGTGTTCTGGGTGATAAAAAAGGACGTTTATCGGTGCTTTTTGGCTCAATTTTAACCTATTCCATCGCTAACATCGCCTGTGGTTTTGTCCAAGACCCAACCACTTATTCCTTACTTCGTTTTGTAGCAGGTATTGGCTTGGCAGGAGAATTAGGAGCAGGGATTACGCTTGTTTCGGAAGTATTGCCCAAAGAATTGCGTGCCATTGGTACATCGCTCGTAGCAGGAATTGGGCTTTTGGGTGCGGTGGTTGCGTATTTTACCGTTGAACTTTTTGGTGATTGGCGTTACGCTTATTTTGTTGGAGGAGGTTTAGGCTTCGTATTATTAGCTCTTCGTATCAGCGTTTTTGAATCGGGAATGTTTGAAAACTTAAAAGAGCAGAAGCACATCGAAAAAGGGAACTTCTTTTCCTTGTTTACCAATAAAGACCGTTTGACTCGCTATTTAAAATGTATTGCTATCGGGATGCCAACGTGGTTTGTGATTGGTATTTTAGCCAGTTTTGCCAATGAGTTTGGAACAAAATTGGGTATTCCAGAAGAAATCAAACCAGGGAAAGCCATTATGTTTTGTTATATCGGTATTGCCGTGGGAGACTTGGCAAGTGGTTTTTTAAGTCAATGGTTAAAATCTCGCAAAAAAGCCATCGGTTTAATGTTAGTGTTGACTCTTATCTGTGTTGTTATTTATTTATACGGAGGTATTCACACCGAACAAGGACTCTATACGCTTTGTGTATGCTCTGGTTTTGCTACAGGCTATTGGGCAATGTTTGTAACCATTGGGGCAGAACAATTTGGGACAAATTTACGAGCAACTGCCGCTACTACTATTCCAAACATGGTACGTGGTACGGTTATTGGTATGACTTCTTTGTATGCAGGCTTAAAACCGTCGTTAGATGTATTAAATGCGGCTGCTGTTGTAGCAGCAATCTGTTTTGTAGTAGCCTTTTACTCAGTGATTACCATTCCAGAAACACACGATAAAGAATTAGACTTTTTGGAAGAATAATATTGAAAGCGAGTGATTTAATTTAGAGGTTTGAAAAAAAACTGTTAATTTAGTTCAATATTCGTTTAACCATTGATAATGACTTAAAATGAAAAAAAATACCTTACTACTTACTGCTTTATTGGCCTTTGGAACGGTTTTGACAAGTAATGCTCAAAGTGCTAATTCGCTAAAAATTGAAAATGGCTTAGAAGTAAACTCTGGAAGTACTGCTAACGGAAGCGGTTTGAAGTTTACGCAGTTAAACTCAGCATCCACTCCAACTGTTGCCACACCCACCAAATTATTAACGCTTGATGCGAATGGGAATGTCGTGTTGGGAGGAGTTCCTGCAACTCCTGCACAAGTTTGGACAATAGACGGAACGAACTCGGCTCAAACAACGGCGTCGGCAGTGGTTATCGGAACGGGAGTTGCAGTGCCTTCTGGTAATCCCTATGGCTTATATGTAGGCAAAGGGATTTTAGCTGAAAAAGTTCGTGTAGCAGTAAATGGAACGTCTTTCTGGGCTGATTATGTGTTTGATACCAAATATAAATTAGCATCTTTAAAAAGCGTAGAAAAATACATTAAAGCGAACAATCACTTACCAAATGTTCCTTCTGCTCAAGAAGTAGCAGAAAAAGGCATCGACTTTGCCGAAATGCAAGCGACCTTGTTACGAAAAATTGAAGAACTAACGCTTTATACCATTCAGCAACAAAAAGAAATTGAAAAGCTGAAAAAGGAAATGAAGAAGTTGAAAAAATAAAAACAAATAAGAGCCACGTTTCATAAAATGTGGCTCTTATTTTTTTAGAGGCATCCAGAAAAAATAATAAAGTTTACCGTAAACCTACAAAACAGGAGGGTTAATAGGGATAGAATGCTTAATTTACAGCTCAAAATTTACTTGTAAAACAGCTATTCCTTTACATCACCAATGTTTGAAAAAAACAATATAATTCGCCTAACTACGGTCTATCTCTTCTTGTTAATAAGCCAACAGGCTTTTTCACAGAAGGATACCACCATTGTCATTAAAGTACTTGGAGGTCTGCAATTTGATTTACCTCGGCTACAAGTTCAGCCTAATACTCGCCTAACGATTATTCTGGATAATCACGACGATATGGCTCATAATTTGGTTGTTACGCAACCCAACGCTCGTCTGAAAGTAGTTGATGAGGCCATGAAATTAGGCGATAAAGGAGCGAGTATGAATTATGTACCCAATTCTCCGCTGATTATTGCCAGCACCAAAATCCTTGACCCAGGTCGAATGGATACCATCCGCTTTGTCTTGTCGAAAGAAGGGATTTATCCTTATGTATGTACGTATCCAGGCCATGGATTTGTGATGTATGGGGCGATTTATGCGAGCAATAAAACTCTTCCTCCTTTAGAAAAAGATACCAATATTCCTGAAGCTCAAAGGCAAAAAACGATGATGCCGATGAGTCATGAAGGGCATCATGCCAACCATGCAATGCCAATGCCCGCATCGCCACATCCGTTTTCACTGAAATATCCTTTATTGTATCGTACGTTTATGCCAGACTGTGGCCCCGCTGCCATAGCTGTAGGATTAACCGAAACGGAAGCCTATTGCTTTGATGCAGGGAAATGTTATTTGCGTTATGCTTGGTCAGGTGGCTTTGTCGATAATGCGGAACAATGGAAAGGTAATGGGAGTAAACTAACAAAAATCGTGGGTGATGTCTATTGGCGAGATCAAACAGGTTTCCCTTTCAGAATTGGCAACGAAAATACCATCCCTACGATTGACTTTAAAGGCTATCGACTAACTAAGCGATTACCGACTTTTAGCTATTTAATCGATAAGGTTGAAGTCACAGAAACCATTCATTTGAGTGCCAATGGCAAAGTATTAGTGCGAGATTTTACCTTCAAGAATAATAATCAAACGTTGTATTTTCTGGTTGATACCGATGATGGACTCGTTTATCAAGCTAGTCTAGGTAAGTTTAATAAAGGAATGCTTCGTATTCCTGCTCGTGTTCAACGTTTAAGTGTTTCTATTAAAAAATGAAAAATAGCATTCCATTCCAGCAAATTATAAAAAATATGAGTGTCCTGTTACTTTCTTGGGTATTGGGTACAGGAATTACATTCGGGCAAACGAGTATGCCCAAAGATTCGGCGGCAAGTTATTATACCGTAGAAGATATTGCTTTGCCAGACGGTCTAGTTGCCGAAACAGGAGCGATTGGTTTTATGCCAGATGGGCGTTTTGTTGCCTGTTTTCACCGTGGCGAAGTGATGATGTATAACCAGAAAACAAAACAGTGGAAGATGTTTGCCGAAGGCTTGCACGAACCTTTGGGTATGATGGTTATCAATGACCGTGAAATTTTGGTCATGCAACGTCCCGAATTAACCCGAATAAAAGATACAGATGGCGATGGGGTAGCGGACGAGTACAAAACGGTAACAGATGATTTTGGACTTTCGGGAAACTACCACGAATTTAATTTTGGGCCTATTGCCGATAAAGAAGGGAATTTGTTTATTGCCTTGAATTTAGCTTCCAATGGAGCAGGAATTCGGAACGAAATTAGAGGTATGTACGATTCTCTTTCTCGCCCAGGTAGAATGTATTCTTGTGTGCCGTACCGTGGTTGGGTGATGAAATTGGGTAAGGATGGAGTTCTAAAACCGTATGCCGTGGGCTTTCGGTCGCCCAATGGCTTAGGCTTCGATGCTCAAGGACGCTTATTTGTTTCGGACAATCAGGGCGACTGGTTGGGAACAAGTAAATTGTATCATGTCGAAGAAGGTAAGTTTTACGGACATCCTGCGGGGCTGATTTGGAAAGAAGGTTTCCCACGAGTTGTGCCTATTAATATGCCTGTCGCAACCCTCGATAGTATGCGAACTAAAGAGTCCGTGCAATTT
>JARXAV010000034.1 GCA_029865665.1 Flectobacillus sp.
GGGCGTTTTAGCTGTGGTTGGATTTTCTCGTCCGACGAAATTTTTGATTTAGGAGCGTTGAATAAATTAATCGTCCGACTTTATTTAGATGGAAAAATTGACCGAGCAAAAGGCATTTTTAGACTAGGAGAAGATTGGTATCTTTATAATTTTGTGGGCGGATTACCATCTACGCATTACATGGCGTATCGGAAAGATAGTCGCTTGGAACTAATAGGCACAGAAGCAATGGATTGGTTTGCTATACAAAATCAATTACAGGACTGCATTGTAAGTAATAATGTAATGCTCTAATAATTAAGACTTTGTGCCTGTGTTCCTTTAAAACTTGATACGTAACAAAAATAGCGTAGCCTTCTGAAAGCTACGCTACTTTTATTACGAAAAAGTATCAAGACACATTGTTTTCACGTAACGATGTTTTCTATTTCTCTATGTGGTGAAAGATGTCGGGGTACTTATTAAAGAATTACATAAGAATATTCTAATAACAACTATGTTTCCTCTGTGTCTATGTGGTTACTATTTACGAGCCGATATATCTTTGAAATTTGCATATTCGACACTGAATTTCGCATAATCTTCTATCGCTTCAATTGACTCCAGTCGGATTGGCTGCACAGGATGTTCTCTGTCATCATAGATTACTACTAATTGGTAACGTTCTGGATTATCTAAGTACGAAAAGTCATATACTCGTTGGTATTTTGGACGTTTGATAGCCACATCCTCAAAAACTACTTTGCGATTTTCATCCATTAATCGAACCGTTATTTTTTTATTGTAGCGATTGTCAAAGTAGGCATCAAATTTAAACGTAGTTGCTTGTCTAAATACTTTTGTGAGAACGCCCTTCCCTTTTTTATTACTAAGTTCATCTTCATTCTCGTCGTCGATATGTAGTTTTACGAGTGTTGATTTTTCTAGCGAATCTAAGGCTTGTTCATTCACAGTGGTTGTACTTTGAGCAAAAGTACAATTAGAAACAAGCATAAAGAATAGACATGAGATTAGGATTTGGCAGACGTTATCGTTCTTTTTCATACATATTGGTATTAAGGCTGAGCAATATAACAGGTATGTTACTCAGGTATTTACTTTTCATTAAGTGATTTTACTCGTTTTATGTGCGAATTAAAAATCTTTTAAAAGAAAAATGACTTCGATTATTGCTTTTCTTTTAAAAGTACTATTTAATATTAAACAAAGAATAGACTGATTTAAGTATTCTATGTTTATCAAATGATATGGATATAAAAAAAACTACTCAATATTTCTTCTTAAAAGCCTGAAGAAACTTGAGTAGTTTTTTGTTTTTGAAAAGTAAAGAAGAGCTGTTACTGGTGTCCCATTTTTTCAATGGCAGCCGTAAACTTGTGCGTATCAATCTTTTCTTTTAAAGCAATTTCATAAGCCTTTTGCTCGATGTCTAGTGCTTTTTGTTTATCGCCCAATTTCAGTACGACTTGTGCATACGAGTGATAATACTCAGGGTTTGGCACTAACTCAATTGCTCTTTTGGCCCATTCAATGGCTTTTTCGAGCTTGGTTTTTTCCGTTACTTGTTCATAAAAGGCTTTCACCACGTCATTGAGTTCATTTCCTGTCAAACGAGCTAAGGTGTATTTACCATTTTTCTTAATATTCTGATATAAGTCTGCACCAATACCAGTGGAGTCTTTGATGCCTGTTTTATAGACCTGCATCATCTTTTCATACTCCCATAAATCTTGTTTACGAATACTCTCTACTTGTACAAACATCACATATTGGTCGAGGTATTGTTCAGCGGCAGCAGTGAATTTATTCACCTCTTTTGTTGCCAAATAAAAGGTCAATTTATTTTTGTCATTCACACGGTCAGCGGTGTTTGGTAGGGCTTTCAAGTTGGCAGCCAATACCTTATCGAACATCACTTGATTTTTTGTGTCAATCGCTTTATAAAATGCTTCGTTGATACTGACAGAAAATGCCTGATTAACTTTTTCGATACCCCCTTCAAAAAGTGATTCTGCTTTTTCACGGTATTTTAGCAAAATGTCAAAAGCTTTTCCATCAATTTTAAAGCCATTATTCACAATCAAACGAAGCGTTTTATCAGCAGATTGTTGAATTGGAGTAAGTGATTTTACGTACTCTTCTACCAGAGGCATATTATCTAAATTTGGATAACGAGAGCGTTTTGCAATGTACTCATAAAGAAATTCAGGGTCACGTTTTCCTTCATTATACTGTTTGTCGAGTACATAAATCGGTTTTGCATCTGTCTGGTTTGCCAGAATCATATCTGCTTCCTTCAAAATATCCGTTGCCGTCAGATAGCCTTCTTGTTTATAGACAAGGTTTTCACTAGCGTCAATAAAAAGACAGGTTGGATAACTCGTAACATTGTATCGTTTAGCGAGGGTAACACCGAAGCCCTTTTCGGCATCCAATTTATAGTTGACAAACTTACTATTGAATTTTTCACCTACACTAGCTTCAGCAAAAGTCTTTTTGTCCATCTGTTTACAAGGTCCACACCAAGTAGTATAGATGTCCACAAAAATTAATTTATTCTGAGATTTTGCTTGAGCGAGTACGTTTTGCCAATCGTCCTGTCTGAAAATGACACCTTGAGCATTTGCGTGTTGTTGGGCAAATACACTCATGAAGAAAATTAGTAAAAGAGAAAAACGTTTCATCATTTTTAACGGGTTGTTTGCATTGATTATAGGGAGGTTTCCGACGTTGAACTGTTTAGTAACATTCAAAAAAAAAGCCAGAAAAACAAAGTAGTATTTCTTCATATTATTAATGCTATCAAAGAAATGATTTTCTAATGAGTCATTTTGATGGCTATTGTATGAGTTAACAAATGTAGTTTATCTCATAGAATAGATTCAATTTTTGCCCTAATTTATTCATAAAGTAATTCATTTTTTAATAATTGATAAAATTCATGCGTATAAATATGTCAATTGTATAAAAAGTGCGTTATTCAGCTGTATTTTGTATCATTTCATTAGTATCCTTACCTACCTTATGCTACCATATTAAATAAATGAATTTACGTCATTGGGTTAGCAAAGGTTTTGCTTAAAGCAATAGTTCTTAACTATTTTACAACCCAAATCTATATTTATAGTAAAATTACTTATTTCTAAAACATGAATCGGGAATCTCCATTTAAACTTATGTTTTCTAGGTGAATTAAAGTATAAATTTGAACGTTAATCCTTATTTTTGTGGTAACTTTTGATTTTATATGTAGAATTAAATGAATGTTTTATAGTAAAATCTACTTTGATAGATGTTACTTTTTTGTAGTTTTGACAACTATTGAAAAATCAGTAATTTTTTGAGTAAATATTGAATTTTTTTAAGAAAAGAAGTCTTTTTAAGCGGTCATTTTATATCGTATATTAATTTGGCATAAAACCTGATAAAAACAAATAAAAATTTGACTTTGTTTGAAGCTCGTTCTTATAGTTTTATCAAAAATTATCCTTAAACAGTATATTATTAGTAAGTAATTAATACAGCTCTGTTCGTTTTTGCATCTTACCAGGTGAAGACGAACTGGTTCAACAAAAATAAAAGATCAACGCCAGTTATGGATCAATTTTCATACATTGCCAATGCCGATACAGCCGTAATTTCGGATTTATACGATGCCTATCTGCAAGACCCGAATTCGGTAGATACAAGTTGGCAAAGCTTTTTTAAAGGTTTCGACTTTCACGCTTCTTGGGCTGAAGCAAATGGAGAAGGAGTAGCAGCAGGTTCTTCAAACGGAGCCGTTGATAAGACTGTTATTCAGAAGGAAATGTCGGTTATTAGTTTAATCAAAGCATTCCGTTCTCGTGGTCACTTGTTGGCTAAAACTAATCCTGTTCGCCCTCGTAAGGATCGCCGTCCTCGCTTAGAATTAAAAGACTATGCCCTTTCTGATGCCGATTTAGATACTGTTTTCCAAGCAGGTAACTTCTTAGGAATTGGTGCTGCAACCCTTCGTAAGATCATGGAATCGTTGTATAAAATCTATACAGGTTCTATCGGTTTTGAATATGCATTTATTCGTGAGGACGATGTGAAAGACTGGCTTCGTAATAAAATTGAAAAAGAGGCTCTAGCATTCAATCCTTCAATTGAAGAGAAAAAACAAATCCTTTCTAAAATAAACGAAGCGGTTGTTTTTGAAAACTTCTTAGGAACAAAGTTCTTAGGACAGAAGCGTTTTGGACTTGAAGGTGGAGAAACTACCATTGCTGGATTAGATGCTCTTATCAACCGTTCTGCTGATTTAGGAGTTAAAGAGGCAATGATTGGTATGGCTCACCGTGGTCGTTTGAACGTGTTGGCAAATATCATGCACAAGTCTTACGAATCAATTTTTGATGGTTTTGAAGGGAATATTCCTGACCAAATCCACGGAGATGGTGACGTAAAATATCACTTGGGTTATTCTTCAAAGCATATTACGCCAGCAGGAACTGAAATTTCATTGAAATTAGCTCCAAACCCATCTCACTTAGAAGCAGTAAATCCACTAGTAGTTGGTTTCTGCCGTGCAAGTGCTGATGCTCATTATGAGGGAGATTATGATAAAGTAATGCCAATTTTGATTCATGGTGATGCTGCTGTTGCAGGACAAGGCATTGTTTATGAAGTGACTCAAATGGCTAAATTGAAAGGGTATGAGACAGGTGGTACAATTCACTTTGTGATCAATAACCAAGTAGGTTTTACAACCGATTATGAAGATGCTCGTTCGTCAATTTATTGTACTGACGTTGCCAAAATCATTGATGCTCCAGTATTCCACGTAAATGGAGACGATCCAGAAGCAGTGGTATTTGTAGCGAAAATGGCTGCTGAGTTCCGTCAACAATTTAACCGTGACGTATTCATTGACATGGTTTGTTACCGTAGAAATGGACACAACGAATCTGACGAACCACGCTTTACGCAACCAACGCTTTATGCAAACATTGCTACGCATCCAAATCCAAGAGAAGTATATACCCAAAAGTTAATTGCTCGTGGTGATATTGATGCTCAATTGGCTGCTCAAATGGACAGTGAATTTAAGGCTGAGTTACAAGCACGTTTGGATTCAGTAAAACAAAAAGTTCGTCCAGAGTATGTTCCTTTAAAATTGGATAATCGTTGGGCTGAATTGCGTTTTGCAACAGAGTCGGATTTCCAAACTTCACCGAAAACTGGAATTACAAAAGAAGCTATTGACAAAGTAGCTGCTGCTTTAACTAAAATGCCAGAGGGCTTTAAGGCTTTAAAGCAAATTGAAAAAGTATTATCAGACCGTAAAGCATATTTTGATAACGGCGTATTGAACTGGGCAACTGCGGAAGCTTTAGCGTATGGTTCATTGTTGTTAGAAGGAAAACCTGTTCGTTTGTCTGGTCAAGATGTACAACGTGGTACGTTCTCTCACCGTCATGCGGTTTTGCACGATGCAGAAACGAACTTTGCTTATACGTCTTTAAACTATATTGAAGAAGGACAAGAAAAAATTCAAATCTATAACTCATTACTTTCTGAGTATGGAGTTTTAGGTTTTGAATTCGGATATGGTCTTGCTAACCCAGATGCCTTGGTTATTTGGGAAGCACAATTTGGTGACTTCGCTAACGGAGCCCAAACGATGATTGACCAATTTATCGCTTCTCACGAATCGAAGTGGGGAACTATGAACGGATTGGTAATGCAATTACCACATGGTTATGAGGGACAAGGACCAGAACACTCAAATGCTCGTCCAGAACGTTTCTTACAATTGGCAGCAGAAGATAATATTGTAGTGGCGAACTTAACAACGCCTGCCAATATCTTCCACGCATTACGCCGCCAGTTGACTTGGGATTTCCGTAAGCCTTTGGTGATTATGTCACCGAAATCATTATTCCGTCATCCAAAAGTAATTTCTCCAATTGCTGAATTTATGGATGGTTCGTTCCAAGAAGTATATGGTGATAACTATGTTGAGGACAAGAAAGTGAAAAAGGTATTGTTGTGTTCAGGTAAAATGTACTTCGACTTGTTGGAAAAACAACAAAAAGACGAACGTAAAGATGTTGCCATTGTACGCATCGAACAGCTACATCCTTTCCCTACTAAACAAGTAGAAGCTGAATTAGCAAAATATCCAAAAGCAAAAGTATTCTGGGTACAAGAAGAACCAGAAAACATGGGTTACTGGTCGTTTGTAATTCGTGAATTTGGATGGAAACGTTTTGAAGGATTGATTGCTCGTAAAAAATCAGCATCGCCAGCAACAGGTTTCTTGAAAATTCATAACGAAGAGCAAGCTGCTTTGGTTAATCTCGCTTTTGAATAATTTACTTAACATAGAATTAACGAACTCTATATAATGCTGTGGATACTTGGACATCCATAAGCTGAAATCCAAAATCCGAATATCAACGATATGGCAATTGAAATGAAAGTACCGCCAGTAGGCGAATCAATAACAGAAGTGACAATCGCTTCTTGGAACAAAAAAGATGGAGATGTTGTGAAAATGGACGAAGTTCTTTGCGAACTTGAATCGGACAAAGCAACATTTGAACTTCCAGCAGAAGCAGAAGGTGTGTTAAGAATCGTAGCTGCTGAAGGAGATACATTAGCAATTGGTGCTTTAATTTGTGTGATTGAAACGGGTGCAGCTTCGGCATCAGCTCCTGTGGCAGCACCAGCAGTTGAAGTAGCGGCGGCTCCAGCTCCAGTAGCGGTAGCAGCACCTGCTGAGGTAGCAACAAAAGTTCTTGAAATTATTGTACCAGCAGTTGGTGAATCAATTACTGAAGTAACGATTGCATCTTGGAGTAAAAAAGAAGGTGACGTTGTTGCGATGGATGAGGTTCTTTGCGAATTAGAATCAGATAAAGCTACGTTTGAATTGCCAGCAGAAGCAGCTGGTACATTACATATTGTAGCAAAAGAAGGTGAAACAATCGCCATTGGTGGTTTAGTAGCTACGATTACGGTGGGTGCAGGTGCATCTGCTCCAGCGGCAGCTCCAGTAGCGGCAGCAGCACCAGTAGCAGCTCCTGCTCCGGCGGCTTCTGCAAATGGTTATGCAGCAGGTCATGCTTCTCCAGCAGCAGCGAAAGCTCTTGCTGAAAAAGGTATTGATCCAGCAAGCGTAGCAGGTTCTGGTGTAGGCGGACGTATCACGAAAGAAGATGCTCTTGCTGCACAGAAACCAGCACCAGCAAAAGCAGCGGCTCCAGCTCCAGTAGCTGTTGAAGCTCCAGCAGGTGACAGAGTTCAGCGTAGAGAAAAAATGACTTCATTACGTAAAACAGTTGCTCGTCGTTTGGTTCAAGTGAAATCTGAAACAGCGATGTTGACTACGTTTAACGAAGTGGATATGAAGCCTATCATGGACTTACGTGGAAAATACAAAGACAAATTCAAAGAGAAACACGGTGTAGGCTTAGGCTTTATGTCGTTCTTCACGAAAGCGGTTTGTGTTGCCTTGAAAGAATTCCCTGCGGTGAATGCGTATATCGACGGTGAAACCTTAGTTTATAACGACTACTGTGATATTTCAATTGCGGTTTCTGCTCCAAAAGGCTTAGTAGTTCCTGTAATTCGTAATGCTGAAAAATTAACCTTGGCAGGAATCGAAGCGGAAGTATTACGTTTAGCTTTAAAAGCAAGAGATAACAAATTGACAGTTCCTGAAATGACAGGCGGTACATTCACAATCACAAATGGTGGTGTATTTGGTTCAATGTTATCAACACCAATTATCAATGCTCCACAATCGGCTATCTTAGGGATGCACAACATCGTTGAGCGTGCGGTAGTGGTAAACAAAGAAATCGTGATTCGTCCAATCATGTATCTTGCTCTTTCTTACGATCACCGTATCATCGACGGTCGTGAATCAGTAAGTTTCTTAGTACGTGTGAAACAATTATTAGAAGATCCAACGGCTTTATTGTTGGATGTATAGATAGCTTTCGATAGGTGGTACTAATCCACTTATCAGCCTTATATTAGATAGCTAAAACTCCTTTTTATCAAGAGGATTTTTAGCTATCTTTTTATACGCTTCAAACGAGTTTAATCTTAATATCAATATATAATCTAATGGCTGACGGTCGATAACTGAACGCCACGAATAATATGCAATACGACGTAATAGTAATTGGTTCTGGCCCTGGTGGGTATGTGTCGGCCATCCGTGCAGCACAATTAGGCATGAAAACTGCCATTGTTGAAAAATATTCAGTATTAGGAGGAACGTGTTTAAACGTTGGATGTATCCCTTCTAAAGCCCTGTTAGATTCATCGGAGCATTTCTATAACGCTCAACATTCCTTTGCAGAACACGGGATTGAACTTTCAGATTTGAAAGCGAATCTTACGCAAATGATTACTCGTAAAGCAGGAGTAATTAAAAAAATGAACGATGGTATTACGTATTTGATGAAGAAAAACAAGATTACTGTCTATAATGGTCTTGGTTCTTTTGTGGATAAAAATACGGTTAATGTTGCAAAAACAGACGGTTCTTCAGAACAAATTACGGGTAAGAATGTCATCATCGCTACGGGTTCAAAACCAACGGTATTGCCATTTATTCCTGTTGATAAAAAACGTATCATTACCTCTACAGAAGCCCTAAATTTACAAGAAATTCCAAAACACTTAGTTGTTATTGGTGCTGGTGTTATTGGTGCTGAATTAGGTTCTGTTTACGCTCGTTTAGGTTCAAAAGTAAGCTTTGTTGAGTTTGCTGACGGAATGATTCCGACAATGGACAAAACAATGGGTAAAGAATTACAGAAGTCTATCAAGAAATTGGGTGCTGAATACTACTTCTCTCATAAAGTAACAGGTGTTGTTAACAATGGAGACGATGTAACGGTAACGGCTAAAAACTCGAAAGACGAAGACGTTCAAATTACAGGTGACTATGTATTAGTATGTATCGGTCGTCGTCCATTTACAGATGGATTGAATTTAGAAGCGGCAGGTTTAGCAACTGATCAACGTGGTAAAATCGAAATCGACGAGCATACCTTACAAACAAAAGTAGCGGGTATTTACGCAATCGGTGACGTGATTCGTGGAGCAATGTTAGCTCACAAAGCAGAAGAAGAAGGGGTATTTGTAGCAGAAACAATTGCAGGTCAAAAACCACACATCAACTATAATTTGATTCCAGGGGTTGTTTATACATGGCCAGAAGTGGCTTCGGTAGGACAAACTGAGGAGGAATTAAAAGCAGCTGGTCGTGCTTACAAAGCTGGTTCATTCCCATTCAAAGCATTGGGTCGTGCAACAGCTTCTATGGATACAGACGGTTTAGTGAAAGTATTGGCTGATAAAACTACGGACGAAATCTTGGGCGTACACATCATTGGTGCAAGAGCGGCAGATATGATTGCTGAGGCTGTCGTAGCAATGGAATTCCGTGCTAGTGCAGAAGACGTTTCTCGTATGTCACACGCTCACCCAACTTATACAGAGGCAATGAAAGAAGCGTGTTTAGCTGCTACTGAAAACAGAGCGATTCACGCATAATAATTAATGTTGGATGTCGGATTTTGAATTTTGGATGAAGCTTCACGAAAGATTGAAGGGGATACTAATAAAGTAAATCAAGTGACTTTTCGTACGAATAAAGAGCTTTAATACGATTTTTAATCGGGACTTTTGGATGTTTAATCCAACATCCAAAATCCAACATTCAAAATTATCTTTTTTTTATGAATATTTTTGAAAGACAACAAGCACACATGAGAGATATATTAGCGGCTGAAATCATCAGAGGAGCAGCCTTTTTGGAGGAAAACAAAAAAAGACCAGAAGTTACGGAAACGGCAAGTGGTTTACAATACGAAGTGTTAGTAGAGGGCGATGGTCCAAAACCAAGTGGCCCAAGAGCGAAAGTATTAACGCACTACCACGGAACAACGATTGACGGTGTTGTTTTTGACAGTAGCGTATTACGTAACGAACCAATTAGTTTTGGTCTAAATCAAGTAATTACAGGTTGGACAGAAGGGTTACAATTGATGCCAACTGGAAGTAAATACAAATTGTTTTTACCTCATCACTTAGCTTATGGCGAGCGTGGAGCAGGTAGAGATATTCCAGGAGGAGCAACCTTGATTTTTGAAGTAGAGTTATTGAAAACAACCTAATTGGTGTTTTTAATAGGGTTGTATAAAAAGCTTAAAGTATATGAGTTTAAAATGTTAAGAACCATTATTAGGTCATTAAATGAAATAATAGTTGGCTTGAAATACTTTTGACCTTCTACTTTTAACTTTTTATACAGCCCTTTTTTTATCGTTGTAATAATCTAAGACCCATCTCAAATCCAAACCAAAGGGTAAAACTATCGGTATAGCGAAGTGGGTTATAAGTAGGTATTCGCTGGAAAGGTCTGCCATTTGCATACGAAGAATTTGCTTTATCCACGATGATTGCTTTTAGGCATGGTCCAAAGGTGATACTTGAATGTTTGGCTGATTGTTTTTCAAAACCAATGGCTAGTTTTAGGAGTGTTCCGAGGTTGTAACTGATTGCATCTCGTTGTTCTGCCATAATACTCGCTGTTAAATCGCTATTTGCCATCCAACTTCGATTTAGGTTGTAGGCTCGCCCAAAACCATATCCAAGATTAATGGTGTTTTTGGTACGGATAAAATTATAGCCCAGCGTGAAGATATTATAAAATTTAGGAACGCCCGTCTTAAAATAAAAATTAGCACCTTGTCCTTCGTCAATTAATGCTTCCAAGCGTTTGTAGCCTAGACTTCTACCTACCAAACTCAATAAACCAATGGGAGTACTTTCAGTTGAATCGACAATATTAAGAATCCCTATTTGTTTTCCTCTACTACTTACTTTATGTGCAAAATTCAGCATACCCAGTTGTAAGCCATTTGATTCTTTAAAAACAAAGTTAGCCAATCCCGCAATTTGTCCTCCTTGATTAAGTGTTCCCAAAACGTTGATACCCGTTGAAAACTGAACACCATTTAGGCTTTTATGAATAATGTTTAATACTCCCGCAGCCTGAAAGCCTTTTACGTGCTGCCAACTGTGTACGGTAGTACCAGCGATAGAAATCCCGTCAAGATTACCAAGGTTCGTGTTGAAAAAACCTCCAATTTGAACTCCCTTTGTCTTTTCCCCAACAATATTTCCGAAACCCGCAAGTTGTAAGCCGTTAGTGTTGCTGCGAATAATGTTGATTCCAAGTCCCAATTCTAACTTTTCTACGCTCCCAGAGTATCCTGCTATCAAGTTGAGGGATACATTGTTTGTAATACTTCCTGAAAGTGATTTGTTAGTTCCTAGAAAAGGCAAAATCGAAACCTGCGTATTTCTATAGAGGGTATCGGTTACGTTTTGAGCGTGAATATGTTGTGAGCGTTTGACCATGAGTTGTTCAAAACGCTTTTTGAGTTTTCGCCATAAATCCCTTTCTTGGGTGTTATCTTCTACAAAAATGGGGAATGCCATTTCATTTGTCGAGTCTGGTATCGTATCTTCTGTTTGCAGAATGGTTATCCGAGGTGGAGTGACGATTGTATCTTTTGGTGCTTTCAAGGTTGGAAAATCGTTATCATCTAAGGGAAAGGATTCCATTCTAATCGGTGCTTTCTGAATAGGAGACAGTGCGATATTAATGCTTAGGTCTGAAGCATTCCGTATCCAAATATATTCTGTATAAAATCCTGTTGCTGAAATGTTTAGCCTTATAGGTAAGTAGCGAGAGAGTAGCCTAATTCGATAAAATCCATTTCCCTCAGAAATACTGGCAGTTAAGCTTTTCCTATCGTAAATACTGACATTGGATATTTTGGCACGATTTCGCTCATTGAAGATAACCCCGCTGATGGTAAACGAAACATTAGAAGGTACTGATTTTTTAACAAGAATGATGTATGAGCCTTTCACTTTTAAAAGCATCGTGCCTTTAAAAAGTATGGTGAGGGCTTCTTTGATCGACTTGTTTTGGATAACTAAATCGACACGTTGATTCTCGTCGAAAAGATTAGAGTTATAGGAAAAACTCACGTTACCTAGCCTAGCGATTTCGTCGAGAATAACACTTAGTTTTTCATCGTATCGTTTAAGGGATAGTTGGCGTTCAAGCACAGGGCTTTGAGCCTGAACTTTGCTTGAGGTAACCAATAGGCAAATTCCAAGTAAAAAGGTTATTGCATATCGGAAAATAGTATCCATTGATAGCGTGCAGTATGGGATGTTTCCCGTGTTCAACGATTAAAGAGTCTGTGGTTTGTTTTTAGGCATATCTGGCAGGTGAACAAAATGAAACAGTGCTTATAAAACGCATTTATTTACATCCTTTTCCCGAAAGCAGATAGCCATCTTGTGTTTTGCTACTTGTTAAGTCAAACGTAGTTGATATGATGCTAACAATGGTTTCAATTTTTTCGTTCTCAAATGTTGCCGATAATTCACAGTTTCCAGAATTCGATGATTCAAGGGAAATGTTTATATCAAAACGAGTTGACAGTTGAGCTACCACTTCTTTTAGTGGAGTATGTTCAAATACAAAGGTAGCTTTTTGAGTAATTTCAGGACTGCTCGTTTTACGTATGCTATTACTTGCCGAAGAAAACGAAGCCGTTTCATTAGCTACAAGGATAATACGTTGTTTGGCATTAGAAAATTGTACACGCCCTGTCTTTACAGCCACTTGCACATCGGAATTGGTTGCGTTTACGTTAAAGGACGTTCCCAATACCCGAATATCCGTCGATTGAGCATGGATAATGAAGGGCTGAGCGTTGTTATGATGCACATCAAAGAAAGCTTCACCCACGAGGGTTACTTCACGGGTTGCCCCATCGAAATGTGAAGGATACGATAAGGTTGAGTTTTTGGTTAATCTAATACGAGTGCCGTCAGGTAAAGTTTTTTCAATAAGCTGCTGGTTTGATGTCAGTTGAACAATAGTTGATGTTGGTGTAAGATGGGTACTTTCTACATATTGATAACCCAAGAAGACAAGCCCCACGAGTAAAATTATGGATGCCGCTACCCGAGTAATGGTCTTGAAAAGAACGATTTTCTTAGAAGGAAGAGGTGCTATCAATTGATGAGCATCTGTTTGAATAACCTTCTTTGATTCGAACATACAAGTTTTCACCTTGTTCCAAGCACAATCTACATCAACGCTTTGTTTTCCTTGAATACATCCAGCGTTTTCCCAAATCTTTTTAGATTGAGTCCATATTTTTTGATGCTCGTCTGATTCCTCCAACCATTCATCAAAGAGATTCTCTTCAATGGAGTCGGTTTCCTCGGCGAGATATTTTGCCAAAAGGCTGTCTATGTCTTTATCGTTTGTCATTTCGTGGTACTTATGAAAAAGCTACTTCTATCAATTGGTGGATTAGCGTTAAGCTAGGTAAAAATCCGATTAAAAGCGGTAAATAATCTTTTAATTCAGAGCGTAATATTTTCAATGCTTTCCCAATCTGGTTTTCAATGGTTTTCACCGAAAGCCCCAGTTGATCTGCAATTTCTTGGTATTTCAATTCTTCAAAACGGCTCATTCTGAAAATGAGCTTACATTGTTCCGGTAATTTTTCGATGGCATCAGCAATACGTTGTTCTAGCTCTTTACCGTCTAAAATATCAGTGACCGAATCGTGATTATTTTCAAGAAAATCACCCATATATTGGCGGTACGTGTCTTGAATTTTTAAGTGTTTGATTCGGTTGAGGCACGTATTATGAACAGCACGATATAAATACGATTTCAAGGAAACCGTAATTTCAATTTCAGCACGCTGTTCCCACAATTTAGTGAAAATTTGTTGAACAATTTCCTCGGAGTCGTCCATATCTTTCAAAATACCGCAGGCGTAATTGCACAAGGATTGATAGTGCTTTCGGAAGACTACTTCAAAAACACGTTCGTTACCTTGCTGTATGGCTAATAAAATATCTGAATCTGTGAGTTGCAAGTTTGTAAGAGGTTTATGCTTGATACTACTTTTAATAAAAAGCCTTATCAATTAAAGCGTTATACAAATGTACAATTCTTAAACGAAATTTCATTAGCTAAAATTTTAAATGGATAGGTTCAGTAGGGGAGTTGTTTTGTTTACTGATAGACGGTTCTTGTATTTTATTCAACTTCATAGTAAAGACAACCCAATCGTCTGATACCCCCATTTAAATTTAAATTTGTTCTACCAGATTGTTATCTGAACTTGGAGGGTACAATAAAAAAAGCCTTTCTGAGTCGATTTCTCAGAAAGGCTTTTTTTAGTAATGTTGAGTTATGAATGAAGCTGTTTAAACTTTCTTCAAAATAGATTCTTTTGATTAATTCTTAGCCTTACTTTTTGTCTTGAAACAAAAAGTAACAAAAAATTCAAGAATATATAAACTCGCTGCGCTCAAACAGAATATATTCATTGCTTACGCACGTGGTTCTACGAAAGTTTAAACAGCTTCAATGTTAAATTTTGGATTTCATTAACTAGTTTGTATCAAATTTAAAACTCAAAATTTAACATCCATAATTATCCCCTAAACGGCTCCCATCACGTAGATTGTTCCTTTGGGGCCAGCTTCGGTAGTGCTACCGCCTTTGGCTTCTAGTGAAATAGCGAAGGCAACGGCTTTTGCCATTGATTTCATTTTAAGTATGTGCGACGTCCCGTCAATCATACCAGCATCTACGGGTTTTCCATCTACAATAGCCCAAAGTTGGTACTGTTTGTTGGAAGGGGTAACTGGTAACTTGAGGGATGATAAATAAACTTCATTAGTCTGTTGATTCCAATAAACCATTGCTTTGGCATTGGGAGCGACATCCTGTCCTGCTAGGTCGATATGTTTAATTTGATTATTCTGTAAAATGGCAACCTCTTGTTGGTAATTCGCCTTCAAAATTTGTTCATTTTGAGCTAATTGTAAATTCTTCGATTCTAGGGCTAACACTTTTTCTTCAGATGATTTCCACCCACCCCAAAACCAAATATTACCCGCTAAACTGACTGCCAAAAGAACCCAAGAAGCAGCAAAATTAAAACGGCTAGTCGTTTTCTGAGGGTTAAATGAAACGATGTTGTCATTACTGGCAACGGCAATTTTTTTTTGAATACGTTCTTTTAAATGACTTGGTGGAGTAACCGCATGAGCAAAAGCATAATTTTCTAAAACTGCCTGAATTTGATTGATTTCAGCTTGTATGCTGTTGTGTTCTTTAGCCAATTGATCAACAACCAGCGTTTCAGCCTCAGTTGTTGTGCCAAGTACATAGCTTTCTAATGTACCTGATTGTATATATTCGTTAATATTCATGTTCTGCATTGTTTTCAATGAAAATTAGATCATTGGATTAATGGTCTTTGAAATAGTAAACCTTTAGTTAAGCCAAGCCAAGGTTGACAGAATACCAACAAATTGTACAAAGTATTCCCTCAAGTGATTAATAGCAGACTTAACCCTTGTTTTAACCGTTCCTAGTGGAATTCCAAACTCTTCAGCTACTTCAGACTGAGTGTAGCCCTGGAAATACAGTAAATCAATGATTAATTGATGTTCTGGTTTTAACTTTTCAATTACCTTTTTTACACCGATTGCATCCACATCGAATTGGCTATATTCTTGTTTGTCAATCGTGTTGATAGTGGTTTCTAAATCTTGGTTTTTCTGTGAGTTTTGGAAGTCTTGTGAACGTATCTTATCAATAGCCGTATTTCGGGCAATGTTTAGCATCCAAGTAAAGAGTGTACCTCTCCCTGAGTTATAACCTTCAATATTACGCCAGATTTTAACAAATGAGTCCTGTAAAATATCTGAAGCGATTTCCTCTGTACGAACAATTTTCAAAATCACCCCGTATAGAGCAGCAGAGTAGTTATCATACAAGATGGAAAAACCTCGTTCGTCTTTGCTCTGAAGCATCAATAAAAGCGTTTCTTCGGCTATGATTGTTTTGCGTTTAGACATAATGTTTTAAAGGGCTTAATAATGGCAGTTTCAGCGACATGGATTTGTTTTCAATATATAAGGCTAAACTACTTAAATATTGATGAAGTTTTAACTTATGATAAAAAAAAATATCAATAGTTGACAAAAAACTTGTTTAGGTGCGTACATGGTTCACTGAGTGAAGAAGAAAGGACTTTCCCATGTCAGAAAGTCCTTTACGTATTACCCATTATTAAACCACACCTGTTTAATTTTATTTATCTGGTGTTAGGGTTATTATTCACGTCTTATAGTAAGGTGTAGAACTATCCTAGTTACAACGTGATTAATAATTTCTTTTACATTTTTGGGAGTACTACTGAGTCAATTACATGGATTACCCCATTCGATTGATACACATCATACGTACTGATGTTTGCTGTTCCTCCGTTTTCATCTTTAAGCATAATGTTATGACTTCCGTTCATCATGGCTGTTAATTTGCCACCACTTACAGTTGTGAAGGTTGCCGAGCCTTTACCTCCTTTAATGGCTTTTGCAATGGCATCAAAATCGTATTTTCCTGCTACAACGTGGTAAGTTAATACTTTTGCTAAAGTTGCCTTATTCTCTGGTTTCAGAAGCGTTTCAACCGTTCCCGATGGAAGGTTTTCGAAAGCGTCATTTACAGGAGCAAAAACAGTGAAAGGACCTTTTGTTTGTAAGGTAGCTACTAAATCGGCTGCTTTCACGGCTGCCACTAAGGTCGTGTGAGCTTTTGAGTTCACGGCATTTTCAACAATGTTTTTCATTGGATACATTGCTTCACTTCCTACTACTACTGTACTTTGAGCTTGTGATGCAAATGCAGCGATAACTAATGCGATTACTAAGGTTACTTTTTTCATCTTGTTGGATTTTTTTATGGGATAGAATTATTGTGAAAATTAGGTTGAAGAACAAGTTGTCTTTTCAACCTTACAAACAGATTTACGCAATCTATTTCACTTTGGATTTCCTCTACTAAAAAAAGATAAGTAGATGATTGTTATCACTTACTACTTTATTGAAATAAGGAATGCTTACATTTCGTTTAATTTATAGCATTTTTGAAGCAACCATTTCGTCATTCTTCCCGTAATGGGTTAGGGAAGCGTATTCAATTCAAAACATCATTTACTAACTAATCATTTTATCTAAAATCCATTTGTCATTATGAATCACACAACGCAAGAAGAAAAAATCAATCGTTTAGAATTTCTTAAAAAGCTAGGACTCAGTGGAGCTAGTTTAATGGCTGTTTACTGTGGTGTCACGATGTCGTCTTGTAAAAATGAGACCGTAACTCCAGCAGTAACACCTAATACTGGAACCACTGTTACGTACGACTTAAATACTTACACAGCCCTCAAAACAATTGGAGGCTATTATATAGATACTGCTAAAAGTATCGTAATTACCCACACAAGCGACGACAAATACGTTACCGTTACATTAGTCTGTACGCATGAAGGGCAAAAACAAATCCGTTATTCGGGGACTAAGTTTTCTTGTTTGGCTCATGGAGCAACATTCGACAATTCGGGCAAAGCCCTATCGGTTGCATCGGCACCTTTAACAACCTATCCAACAACGTTGAATGGAACGATACTTTCGGTAGTGGTCTAATCACATATAAAGAAGGAGGAAGAAGAGAAATACAAATTAGATAAGGTAACGGTTTAGAATAGGATATTCTCCGATACCTCCTTCAAATAAATGGACAGATTGCCAGTTGTATGTTATCGCTAAATGGATAAATGCTGGTGCTAAAAATAATTAATTATGAAAAAATATCTATTCGCCGTTTTATGTACCACTTTTTCGACATCGCTATTTGCTCAAGATGATTTAATGAACATTTTAGACAACGATGCAAAAAAGGAAACCACTTACACTGCGGCTACTTTCAAGGCTACAAGGCTTATTAATGGACAAACCATTGAAACAGCAAGTAAAAATCATTTGAACTTTTGGATTTCGCACCGCTTTGGAGCGGTTAACTCTGGGTTTATCGAAAACTTTTTTGGCTTGGATGAAGCCCGTATTCGCTTGGGTTTAGAATATGGACTTACCGACCAATTGACCGTTGGTATTGGCCGTAGTTCGCAGGAAAAAATGTATGATTTTTATGCCAAATATAAACTCTTGCGTCAATCGAATAAAAGTCCTTTGTCTGTGGCACTTTATGGAAGTACCGCCGTTAGTACTGTCGAAACAGGTTCTACCTTAGAGTCGGGTACGGTTATGAAGTAT
>JARXAV010000140.1 GCA_029865665.1 Flectobacillus sp.
TTCAACATCCAAAATTTTGAATCATTACCTACAGTTCTGTAGCTTCTATTGCTAAACTCGGTTCATCTGTATTCTCTTCTGAATCCAATGCCGTACTTACTTTTTCTTCAAATATCTTGGCATCTTTAATATCCTCCAAAGTCATATCGAAGAAACGAGTATGAATATTAAACTCCTCCTCTCCTTCTGGACGTTGAACACGAATAAACGAGCCATTTTCTTGCATTTCGTAAGAATTGACGTTGTCCAAGAAATTCCAATGTAATATCTGAATCGCTTGTTGTTTCACTTGCTCTCCAGCAATTTCAAAAAGCGACTCAATACGACGGTCAAAACTACGCACCATTACATCCGCTGAACCTCCGTAAACCTTCGGCTGATTGTTGTTGTGGAAGTAGAAAATACGAGTGTGTTCTAAGAAATCCCCTACTATTGAACGAACGGTAATGTTATCTGATAAGCCTTTTCGTTGCGGACGAATACAACAAATACCACGTACAATCAATTTAATTGGTACGCCTGCTTGCGAAGCACGGTACAAAGCGTCTATTACTTGTTTATCTTGTAGCGAGTTGATTTTAATACAAATTCCGCTCGATAAACCTGCTTTAGCATTTTTCGCTTCTTGGTCAATCAGGGCAACTAACTTAATACGCATTTCACGAGGAGCCGTAATTAAGTGTTCATAACTCAATGGCTGCGAATGTCCCGTAATTACATTAAAGAACTCTGAAATATCACGGGTTAATTCCTCACGAGTAGTCAACAAGCCAATATCGGTATATAACTTCGCTGTTTCTTCATTATAGTTACCCGACGAAAGGTGTGCATAACTTGTCACGGTGTCACCTTCGTTACGAATCACCTGTAATAGTTTGGTATGCGTTTTTAAGCGAGGAATACCATAAATCACAAAACAACCCGCTTTCTGTAAACGTTGAGCTTCTTTGATGTTGTTTTCTTCATCAAAACGAGCTTTTACCTCAAACAAAACAGAAACGTGTTTACCGTTCTCAGCAGCTCTTAATAAAGCACTTGCAATTCTCGATTTCTTAGAAATACGATAGAGCGTAATCTTAATTGCCAAGACATTTGGGTCTTCGGCAGCTTGTTCTAGTAACTGAAGAACTGGCTCAAAATTGTTATATGGATGATGCAAAAGAATGTCTCCTTGCTTCATCAATGAGAAAATATCATCTAATCTATCGCTCTTCAATGCCAATGGAGGAACTGGAGGATGTGGAATGACTAGTCTATTTTTGAAATCTGGGTGCTTGATAATCTGCCAGAAAGCGGTAAAGTCAAGAAGATTTTCTTTTACAAAAATATCTTCCATTTCCAGTTTCCAACGACGAAGCATTTCGTCTAACATATAAGGCGAATAACCACTTTCGATTTCCAAACGAGTTACTCTACCCAAACGACGGTCTTTGATTTTCTTTTTGATTTCATCGACAAAATCAACTTCAGAGTCTTCATTTTCGACTACATCAAAATCACCATTACGAGTTAGTCGGAATAAAGAAACAGATTCGATTTCTACGTTGCGATAAAGTTTTCCAATTTCATGACGAATGATTTCTTCAATTGGTAAAAATACCACTTCATTATCTCGTTCTAAAATATAGAAGCGATTCAAGTTTTGTGGAATTTGTACAAAACTAATTTTACGTTCTTTCGATTTACCGTTTTTAATTTTACCGATTGGGTCTTCAGCAGTAGCTTTTGATACAACACCGAAAATAAGCGTTTTGGCTAATAAACTCGGGAAAGCGTGCGTATGGTCAAAAACCATAGGCGTAAGCATTGGATAAATCGTGCGGTTAAAATAGGCTGAAATTTCCAGTACTTCATCTTCCAATAAGTCATTTTGCTTCACTAAACGAAGTCCATTTTCTGGGAATAATGGCAATATTTCTTCTCCAAAAAGACGGTGTTTTTCTTTTACAAAGGCTTTAACAGCCGCCATTAAGGTTTTTTTGAAAGGAATCTCTCTTAATCCAGAATAATCAACTCTTTCTTTACCATAGTCGATATAACTATACAACGACCCCACACGAATCGTAAAAAACTCATCTAGGTTAGAAGCTGTAATGGCTAAAAATTTCAAACGGTCAAACAATGAACGTTTAGAATCACGAGCTTGATCTAATACTCTTTCATCGAATTTTAACCATGACAAATCACGAGAAATGTAATCTGATTTCTCTATCAAGTCATACGACTTGTTTATCACTTTATCAAGACGCTTTACTTCGTCTGTTTTATTTTTAGAACTCATAAATGGGTTAAAAAATGTCAAAAAACTCCTTACATTAGGAGCATTTTCATCTTTCGGTTTACGTTTTTTGCTACCTAGAAACATAAAAATAACAATTTTACGAAATAACTGGATTAGAGATACGATTAACAAATCATTAAATTCATCAGTACCAACCCACATTCAGCAGCCGCTAATTTTACATTCCTCCTTTTATTGCTTCATAATCTGTCTTTAGCCTTCCCATCTCGTGAATTAAAAAGTATTGTAATTCCTCATTGAAAATTACTTTATCTTCGGCCGATAGGGTTTCGTATAAATCTTTTAATTCTTGATTAATCGTAGCTCTCTCCTCAGCATCACTGGCATGAATAGAACGTAAATGATAGCGTTTAAAATCAAATGTCGGCATGGTTTATATTACCTTAGCTTCGTATGTAAGGCTTTTGTTCTAAGTCGTTTAAATAATAGTAAGACAAATTTAAAGGTTTCTTGTCCAATTTATATCAACAAAGATTATTATTTGATTAATCCTATAACGAGCAGGAGTTCATCTCTATATAAATTATCGTAAGATTTTTCTTTACCAGAAACAAAAAGGCTAGTCCCTTCCTGATTGGGGACTAGCCTTTTCGTATTATTATTAGTTCATTGCTATCGTTGAGCGAATGAATTAAATATCAATTTTTGCATAACGAGAGTTTTTCTCGATAAAGTCACGTCTTGGTGGAACTTCGTCACCCATCAACATCGAGAACAACAAATCTGCCTCTACTGCCGATTCGATTGTTACTTGTTTCAAGGTACGAGAATCTGGATTCATGGTTGTTTCCCATAACTGTTCCGCATTCATCTCTCCAAGACCCTTATAACGCTGAATACCTACTGCACTTTCTTTATCACCACCCAATTCACGAACGGCAACATCACGTTGTGCTTCTGTCCAGCAATAACGCATTTGTTGTCCTCTTTTCACTTGGTATAAAGGAGGTTGAGCGATATAGATATATCCATGATCCACCAAGTCTTTCATATAACGGAAGAAGAACGTCAAAATCAAAGTTCTAATGTGAGAACCATCGACATCGGCATCGGTCATGATGATAATCTTGTGATAACGTAACTTTTCGATATTTAAAGCACGCTCGTCGCCATCTTTACCAAAACTTACCCCAAGAGCCGTAATCATGTTCTTGATTTCTTCGTTTTCATAAATCTTATATTCCTGAGCTTTTTCAACGTTCAAGATTTTACCACGTAGCGGCAAAATTGCTTGGAAAGCACGGTTACGACCTTGTTTTGCCGTTCCACCTGCTGAGTCCCCTTCTACAAGGTATAATTCACAGGTATGCGGGTCACTGTCCGAACAATCCGCCAATTTCCCTGGAAGTGAGTTACCACCCAAAACCGTTTTACGTTGCACCATTTCACGAGCCTTACGAGCCGCATGACGTGCTTGAGCTGCTAAGATAACTTTCGCAACAATCTGACGAGCCTCTTTCGGGTGTTCTTCCAACCACGTTTCAAGCATATCAGACATTGCTGCCGATACCGCACCTGAAACTTCACCGTTACCAAGTTTTGTTTTTGTTTGTCCTTCAAACTGAGGTTCAGCTACTTTTACCGAAATAACTGCGGTTAAGCCTTCACGGAAGTCATCTCCAACAATGTCGATTTTCAGTTTATCTAAGGCACCTGATTTGTCAGCATAATTTTTCAAGGTACGAGTTAACGCACCACGGAAACCAGCTACGTGTGTACCTCCTTCAATCGTATTAATGTTGTTTACATACGATACCACGTTTTCTGAATACGAAGTATTGTACAACATGGCAACTTGAACAGGCACGCCATTTTTATCACCTTCCATGTAAATTGGATCAGCAATAATTTTTTCACGAGTAGCATCTAAATATTCAACAAACTCACGAAGTCCACCTTCCGAGAAGAAGGTATCACTTTTAGGTTCGCCATTTTCATCTAAGTCACGTAAATCTTTTAAATACACATAAATTCCTGCATTTAAGAACGACAACTCACGAAGACGATTCGCTACGGTTTCGTATTTATATTCAGTTACCGTAAAAATAGACGCATCTGGCTTAAAGGTAACCGTTGTACCCGTTTTTTCAGTTGTTCCGATTTCACGTACTGGATATTGAGGCACACCGATTTTATATTCTTGTTCAAATATTTTTCCGTCACGATTAACCGTCACTTTCAAATCCGTTGATAAGGCATTCACACAAGAAACCCCTACCCCGTGCAAACCTCCAGATACTTTGTAAGTATCTTTATCAAACTTACCCCCAGCGTGTAAGACCGTCATTACAACTTCTAAGGCCGAACGTTTCTCTTTTGTGTGCATTCCTGTTGGAATACCACGACCATTATCAGAAACGGTAATCGAGTTATCGGTATTGATGGTTACATGAATGGTATCGCAGTGACCCGCTAAGGCTTCATCAATAGAGTTATCGACGACTTCCCAAATTAGGTGGTGAAGACCTTTAAATCCTGTATCTCCAATATACATGGAAGGACGTTTTCTTACCGCTTCTAAACCTTCTAATACCTGAATATTATCGGCTCCGTAATTTGCTTTGTCGATTTCTACTGTTTCTTGAATTTCTGACATTTTTTTAGGATTACTATTATATTGTTGTACCTCTTTTTATCGGTTGATATTAGGTTGACATCAAGTGGTTTTGACTTATTTTTTTCTCCGTATTATGGACGATGAATCGCTTTATAGGCTGAACTATTTCATCGTTACTGTTGATGCGTATAAAGGACGTTTTTCCTTGATTTATCCATCTTTGTTTTGAATAACTTCCTTACTAAATAAAAAAACGAACACGCTAACTATCATAAATTAGCATTGTTTGATTTGAGCTAGTTACTCAAAAGAGGCTAAACCCATAAATACTATAACAAATCAATGTTTACTTGTACAAAAAAAAGATGCTCTTCTAATTATCTAAAACTATTTTTTTTAGTGCTTATTTCCTCTAAAATGTAAAAATACATAAAATCTATTGTTCTGCCTACGATTTGCCTAAAATTTGCCTATGTTTGCCCTGTAAAATACGCTATTATACAACTGTAATTGATTACAAAATTGAGGTGTGTCAATTATACTCCTGAATGACTACTTTAGCGGATATAATTTTATAAATAATCAATACGAAATTAAGGTAATGAAAAAAACGTTTATCGCACCAAATGCTTCCGTTATGGGTAACGTTACTTTCGGAGAGGATGTCTCCGTATGGTATGGAGCCGTAATTAGAGCCGATGTTGAAAAAATTCAAATTGGCAACCGTACCAATATCCAAGATAATGCTGTGCTTCATGCAGACCCAGGCGACCCAACTATTCTGGGCAATGACGTAACGGTAGGTCATGGTGCTATTGTTCATGGAGCAACAGTCGGCGATGGGTCGCTTATCGGTATGCGTGCTACTATTCTGAACAGAGCCACTATCGGTAAAGGATGCCTGATTGGAGCAAATTCATTGGTTACAGAAGGTACTATTAT
>JARXAV010000148.1 GCA_029865665.1 Flectobacillus sp.
ACCAGAAGTCGTAGAAAAAGAACGCCAAAAATTAGCCGATGCAGAAGCTAAGATTAAAGCCTTAGAAGAAGCCATTGCTCGTTTTAAAGCATAAGCCTTGTTGACAACAAGACGCAACTCCCAAGTACTGGTGTATAAACCTGCTACTTGGGAGTTTTTTATGCCTTTTTGTGGAGAAAAATGAGTTATCCACAATTCAACTTCTTTGTTTGTGGATAATAAACAAACCATACACTAGCTCTAAAACCAGTATATAAGCCATATAATATTTGCCAAAAAGCCTACTTTACCAAAAAAATAACCTAAAACTAATGCTATATCCTAATAACATAAATCTTTCACAACACAAGAGTTATCCACATTTAGCCATTTTCTATGTGCATAAGTGCTGTTTAATACTTTTTCCTATTGACAAAGTGACAACTTTCTCTAAAATTTAGGTGAATTGACTATTTTCGATTTAATTCTCCACAAAGGGACAAATACAAAATATGACTTGAGTGTTAACATCTTTATAAATAGCAACCTACATTGAAGTTATCCACATTTTGTTGGAGGGTTTGGTTACACTATTTATTCCCCTCTCTATTATACACAATAATCACCCTGTGTATTTAACCGACTGAAACTGGATAGATTTAGTAAGCACAATTCAGCTAAATTTTCAGTCAAACTCAATAATAAATTTATCCAAATTGGCTGAACTTGGATTTTCGATATGGAATTTCACAAATTCGTCTCTGTTACCAAACCAATTCCACACTTCGTCCCGTCTTAATCTTGTCATTGACTTACTCAGATGTGAATGATATGATGAATGTGGATATGCTCTGAAATCTTCTACGAAGCCATGCTTTTGTGGATTATGATGAATGTAGTAGATGAGTTCTGTAAAGTAGGCATCTGTATTAATCAAAATCCTACGAAATGGTTCTTCAAAAAGCCCTCCTGTACGTGCATAAGCCTTATTGATAGATTAGGCGTACGAATTAAAAAAATCTGAAAATTGTTTACTGATAATAAGTGGAGCTGATAACAGTTTAATCTCTGTTTGAGAGACAGTGGCTTGTTCAACGCTGGATGGGTTTTGAACCCGTATGGCGTTATTCGCAATATAATAATGCTCAAAAAGTAAATATTTGTTAGGTATTTGTATTAAATAGAAAATTTTTTATACAAAAAGAAAACATTTTGAGTTAAAATGTATGTAAATATCATATTAAATACTTATATTAAAAAATACCTTACTTAAAAATCGTAATTTTGTCGAAAAAATCAAATAATGGCAGCAGCAGATCAAATAAAAACCTTGATAAAATCATTTGGAGACGAAGATGAAGCTCGTTTCTTTGCTACTGCTTTGCAAATTGCAGCTACTGAAGCTAAACAAGGGCATTCACTATTTGCTCAAGAATTAAAAAAGCTAATAGATTCAGCTAAAAAAGAACGCTCTTTAAATGTAATTCAGCAAAAAGCTATACCATTTAATGTTCCTAAAAGAGAGCTACAAGAATTGATAGAAGTATTTCAGCCTAAAATTAATATGAACGATATGGTTTTAGATGAAAATATAAAGAACACACTATCGAAAGTCATCAAGGAACAAGAAAAGTGGCAGTTACTAAAGGCTCATAACTTAGAGCCTAAAAGAAAATTATTATTAACAGGTTCACCTGGAACGGGTAAAACTATGACAGCACAGGCAATAGCAGGGGAGCTTGGTATAGCTGTTTATATTATTCGTCTTGATGGTCTAATGTCAAAATATTTAGGAGAATCAATAGCAAAGCTTAGATTGATTTTCGATGCAATGAATGACCATAGGGCTGTTTATCTATTTGATGAATTTGACTCTATTGGCTCGCAAAGAAATCAAGGTCAAGACATAGGAGAAATCAAAAGGGTTTTAAACTCTTTTTTAATTAATATTGAAAAAGACCAGAGTAATAGTATTATCATAGCTGCAACGAATCTACCAGAGTCATTAGATAAAGCTCTATTTAGAAGATTTGATGAAATCTTAGAATACCCTCTACCAGATGAAAAGCATATAGTTGATATTATAAAGAAACATACAAGAGCGTATTCTTTTTCTAGTAAAGTAAATTATACAGAGCTTGCTAAAATTGCAAGGGGGTTAAACTATTCAGAGATTGTAAGAATTTGTAAAGATACAATAAAAGAAATGATTCTTAATGACTCTTCTTCCCTCGAATTATCAACATTAAAAAGCTTATTTAAATCAAGAAATGTTGTAAATGAAAAATAATAAACCACACTTAATAATTAAAGGGAATACGACCTCTAATAAATTTAAATCTACAGCCTCTTCAGGAGGAAAAGAAATCTTTAAGCAAGTAGATAGGCTATTGCATGGACAAAATCTATTACAAAAGATAAAATCTGTCAGGAAGAATGTAAGCCTTTTGGAAATTGAGGGTACAGAGTTAATAAGAGATAATTCTGTTTACATTGAATTTAGTTCAGATTGGGGTTATAAGCTATCTTTTGACTCATTTGATACAAGTGGTTTTAGACTTCTTAATATAAAAGAAAACAAAAGAGTTTTGAATGGTGCAGAGGAATATATGTATTCATTGGTTGTTCAAGCTGAGGAAGGAAGTATTTCCAAATTCATTCATAAAATTGAAAGTTATATAAAAAATAATACCACCAAAACAGATAAAATAACCAAAGAGAAAATAGTTACAGCTACTCCTGAAAATAAAAAACTTCTAAATAATATCAACGACATTAAAATAGCATCCCTAAAATCATTTTGGGTGGATGAGCCAGAAATTCCATTCCCAAATGACAATGAAAATATATGGTGGGAGGTTTGGTTTAGGAAAACGGACAATTACAAAGATAAATTAGCAGAAGTTTCTCAAAATTTAGAGGGGGTAGGATGTCAAATTAGAGTTTCTCAAATTGAGTTAGCTGAATACATTGTTAAATTAGTAAAAGGAAGTGCAAAGCAACTTTCAAGTTCTCTATTACTGCTTGACAACTTAGCAGAACTTCGTAAACCACAAGAAATTGCAGATTTTATTTTAGATAAGAATGTTACCTATGGTGATAAAAAGGCATGGTTAGAAGATTTACAACAAAGAACTAACTGTAAATTTGATGAAAATAGCATATTAGTTTGTTTATTGGATTCAGGAGTAAATAATAAACATCCGCTAATAACCCCCTTTCTGCCTGATAATCAATTATATACTTATAAGTCTTCTTGGGGTACTGAAGATAGTCATCCTTTTGATGGACATGGAACAGGTGTAGCGGGACTTGCTCTATATGGAGATTTAACCAATGCTCTAAGCTCAAAAGATAAAATTGATATTTACCATGGGCTTGAATCATTTAAAATTTTGTTCCATAATCAGCCTAATGACCCTGACTTATATGGTGCAATTATGGAGAGTGCTGTGGCAACTCCCTCGATAGATAGACCTACAAATCAAAGAGTTTTTTGTTTAACAATTACAGACCGTAATTTCAGATTTAATGGTCGTCCTTCCTCTTGGTCATCTTCAATTGATAATTTATGTTTTGGAAAATATTCTGAACCTCAACTATTTATTATTAGTGGGGGTAATGTGAATATTACAAGGCAAGAGGATTATCCCGTTTTAAATGAAACAGAATGTATTCACGACCCAGCACAAGCTTACAATGCCTTAACTATTGGAACTTATACAAGAAAAGTAAAGATAGATATTTCAACAGGCTATAAACCTTTGGCAGAATATGGTGCTATGGCTCCAAGTAATTCAACATCTTTACTTTTTGATAAAAATTGGAGTATCAAACCAGATGTGGTATTTGAAGGAGGAAATTTAGGGTATGACTCTAATGGAGACGTCGCAGGGCATAATAGCTTAGATGTTACTTCATTGAGCAAAGATTTCAATTATAAAAAATTTATTCAGTTTGGTGATACCAGTGGAGCCGCAGGTATAGCTTCAAAAATGGTTGCTGAATTGAGAACAATGTATCCAAATTATTGGGTCGAAACGATAAGAGGATTACTTGTTCATTCTGCTGATTGGACTCTAAAAATGACAACTGGAAAAAGCAAGTTTGAAGTTTTAAGAACCGTAGGATACGGTGTTCCTAATCTTCAAAAAGCTATGTTTAGTGCTAACAACTCTTTAACAATTATTATAGAACGAGAAATACAACCATATAAATATGAAAATTCAAGAGGACAATACAATGAATATCATCTTTTTAAACTTCCTTGGCCCAAAGAAGCATTGGAGTCATTAGAAGAAAAGAATGTTAAATTAACCGTGACATTATCATACTATATAGAGCCTAATCCGGGAAGTCGGAGATTAGCAACCCATTATTCATATCATTCTCATCAGTTAGATTTTGACATAAATAAGCGAAATGAAACTGAAAATGACTTCAAAATTCGTATTTCCAAACCCGATGATGAAACATCTGAAAATAAACCCAAAAGAACGGGAGTAGCTTGGGAAATTGGAAAGAATACGAATGCCAAAGGTTCTATCAGAAAAGATTTTATTACTCTAACAGGTAGAGAAATGTCCGAAAGAAATATTTTAGCTGTTTTTCCTAAAAATGGATGGTATAAAAATTTGAAGAGACAGAAAAAGTTTAATGAAAAAGTACGCTATAGTTTAATTGTTTCATTACAAACGGAAGAAAATGAGATTGATTTATATACTCCTGTTGAAAATCAACTAATTCTACACGTTTAGTGGTCTCTACTGAATGAAACGAATTGCTTCTTTATGATTTTACTTGATTATAAAATAATCATCGCACAATGCAGGCAGGGTTTGAACCCTGCCTGCATTAAACCAAGTAATTTCATCAAAAGCCAGTTAATTTTATAACACTACTTCTCCTCCCAAAAAAACAAAAAAAGGCACAAAGCCTAAACCTTGTGCCTACTCATCCATCATTACGCATTTATCATTACCACTATTCCTGATAGAGTGCCGTTAATACGGTTTGCCCTACTGCTTTGAGGGTATTTTTATCAATAATCGACATATTGTCTTGATGGGTATGGTGATAACTTCCAAAAGTTTTAGGGTCGTTTGGATGTAATTCTACGATGTCAATCATTTGAATTTTTGCTACGTCATTTACTGGTACGTGGTCGTCGGTTAATCCTCCGCCATCGGCATCAATAAAGTAGTTAGAATAGCCCAAACGGCTGGCAATA
Source organism: Flectobacillus sp. (assembly GCA_029865665.1). Next base: position 5,210 of record JARXAV010000148.1, read on the forward strand.
TCCCAAATATTTCTTACCACCATCGGAGCATATTGCATCGACATTCCTTCGTAAGGGAATACTGCACCTTTTGCACCTACCATATCCAACAGAATACCATAATATGCCTGATAGTTGTCTTTATGCTTGTGTGAAGCCCAATACTGCGAACCTAAACACCACCAGTTTTTAGTAGGGTCATTCGATTCTGCATCGTGTGGTTCTCCTGTATCTTCTACATCGAAGAAAATAATATCTACACCCACATTAGGTTGAGCTTTTGCCGTATGAATCGCTCTGGCAATTTCTAATAAAATACCTACGCCACTTCCTCCGTCGTTCGCTCCGTCAATGGCTTTTTTAGGGTTAATCGAGTCTTTATCAGCTATCGAACGAGAATCCCAGTGAGAAGTCAACAAAATGCGTTTAGCCGCTGTAGGATTGATACTACCAATGATATTGCTTGCATTCAGTTTAGAACCGTCATAAGCTGTTGCCACAAAATCCTGAGAAATTACCTCAAAACCGTAGTTTTTAAGGGTTGCTTTCAACCAAGCAGCACAAGCTCGGTGCGGAGCAGTGTTTGGAACACGTGGGCCAAAACTTACTTGTTTATCAACAAAATGATATGCAGAATCGGCATTGAAAACAGGTGCAGGTAAAAGTTCTACGGGTTGTGTTTCGGCTGTTTCGGTCGATTCACTTTTGTTTAATTTCTGGAAGTAAACAGCAACACCTGATACTAGAAAAATGCCTAAAAGGGCAAATGCGATGGTTGATTTTTTCATTGGTTATTTTGCAAATAAGGTAGCAATTTCTGCTAAACTTAATATTTTCATGGTCAACTCCCCAGTAGGCGTATAACTTGGATTCGACGAAGCAAAAAGCTGCTCTACA
>JARXAV010000190.1 GCA_029865665.1 Flectobacillus sp.
AATGCTGAGAGTGAATAGCTATTCACTCTCAGCATTATTTCTCTCCTAAATACATCACTGAAATTGAATAAATAATTGTTTGATTAGAACAATAGCTCTCCACAAATTAATTTAATATGAGTCGCCATTAGTTAACTTTAAATAGGTTATCTTGAAACACGAATCGTTATCCATAATTTTTTAAAATAGTATTTGATGAAAAAACTCTGTTTCATATTCCTATTCTTTGCATTTCATGGTATAGGCTTTTCGCAGTCTGTTAAATTTATTTCTTCATTAGATGCTTCAAAAACTGCCTATGCCAAGCGTATGCTCGAAAAAACGCTGAGTAACAAAGGGTATGCTTTGAAAAATTCCACCTCAAAATTTACGATTGATTTCAAAATAGATACTAGCAAGTTTGAAGCCGAATCTTTTGGCATATTAAGAGATAAAACCACGATAAGTATTATTGGGGGAGATACACGTGGCTTAATTTATGGGGCGTTGGCTATTTGCGAAAACGTCAGAAACGGCGTTGAATTAGACAAAATTAAAGCTTTTGAAGAAAAACCCAAATACCCCTATCGTACGATCAAGTTTGATTTACCTTACGATACCTATCGCCATAGTTATGCCTTAGATTTACACCAAGAAACCTGCAAAGACATCAACTATTGGGAGGCTTTCTTAGATATGATGGCCGAAAATCGCTTTAATGTCTTGAGCCTTTGGAACTTGCATCCTTACGTTTATATGATTCGTGCCAAAAACTTTCCCGAGGCTTCGCCTTTTTCTGATACCGAAATGGCAGCATGGCAAACGCTTTTTCACGGTATTTTACGAATGGCCAAAGAGCGTGAAATAGAAACTTACTTAGTGCCATTTAATATTTTCGTGAGTCCAGAGTTTTCCAAAGCTCATAATGTGGCGATGGATAATCTCGAACACCACTTTTTTGTAAAAGGCGATACGTCGAGCATCATCAAACGTTATACCCGTGAAAGCGTAGCTCAGGTTTTGCAAGAATATCCCGAACTTACTGGATTCGGTTTGACTTTGGGTGAAGGAATGGGCGGAATGACTCCCCAGCAGCGGGAAGATTGGATGAAAGAAACCATCATTGAAGGTATGAAAATGTCGGGTAGAAAGGCTAAGTTGATTCACCGTATCCCGTTTTCAAGTAATGTAGGCTCACTTGGCCCCACCAGCATCGAAACCGAAAAGCTAACTCGCAGAGCCATTGACGAAGAAGGCACGATGGATTTTATCGAAAAACCAATTTGGGCTGATTTTAAATACAATTGGTCACATGCACACTCTACGCCCACACTTGTAAAAGTACACGGAGGGAAACTTTTTGATACTTATTTTGTACCAAAGCCTCAGACCTACAAAGTTACTTGGACAGCTCGAAATGAAGACTTTTTCTGCCTCAGATGGGGAGTACCCGATTTTATCAGAAGCCATATCAAAGAAAATAGTCAAGAATATGTCGGAGGCTATACTATTGGTTCAGAAACCTATATTCCTGCCAAAGATTACTTTACAAAATCGGATATAAAAGTTGATTGGAATTACGCCTTCGAGCGTCAGTGGTTATTTTACAAATTGTGGGGCAGATTGCTCTATAACCCAGAAACCCCCGATGCTGTTTTTCAAGCCGAATTTACTCGTAGATATGGAAAAGATGGACAAAACTTACTTACTGCCAGTTCATTGGCAGGAAAAACACCGCTAAGATTAGCTTCGTCTTTTGATTTTACTTGGGATTTCAGCTTGTACAGCGAAGGCTTTTTGTCCTTAAAAGATAAAACGGTTAGCTACATTGATATTATCCGACAAATCGAACAACCTGTTACCGAACCAAGCTTTGTTTCTATTGCCGATTTCGTAAAAATAAAAACCAGCGGAACAAGCATTGAAACCGGAAAAGTAAGCCCACCAATGCTGGCCGAAATGCTGGAAAACGATTGTAAAAAAGCCCTTGAATTGGTGAAAAATATCAATACCAAAAATAGTAATACCCTCATGTATGAGGTGGCAGACGTACGCTCATGGGCGTATTTGGGCTTGTATTATGCAGCAAAAATCAAAGGTGGCGTTGCTCTTCAAACCTACCGAACTACGGGAGATTTACCACAAAAACAACTGGCAATCAATTATTTAGAAACAGCCTTGAAATTTTGGGATGAAGTAATTGCCATTACCAAACCTATCTATAACGATATGCCTTTGGTACATTTTACCGAACAAGCAGGAAACACTAGAGAACAAAATGAAGCATTGCGTTTTCATTGGCACATTTTACGCCCTGCGGTGGCCAATGATATTGAAATTGCCAAGAAAACGGTATTTGAAAAATAAGGACAAAAATAATAGTCGCAACCTTTACTGTTGCGACTATTGTTTTTGCTTTTACTGAAATTAGGGCAACTTAAAATTCCATTTAGAATTATCGCTATTGAAATCAAATTTACCTAAAGTTGGCGTACTATCTCCCGACGAAATCAAGGCCATTTTTTCACCAGAATTAGGAACAACTTTTGGCATGATGCGATAAGTGCCATCAATTAGTTGGTCAATTCTCCATAACTGTTCGGCTGCTCCCGTAAACTTCGGAACGGTAATCAATTCCGCCTCAGCCGTAGCGGCCAACGCACGTTCTGTGCCAGCAATCACGATCTTATAATACTGTCCCCCAGGATATCCACCACCATCAGGCACGGCCGTAATTGTCCATTTTTGGTGCGGTCTAGCGATGTAGTCACCTGCTCTTACACCAATATCACCTTTTGGCCAAGTATCAATTACATCTTTTAATTCTTGCGATGCTATAGATTTTATAGGTTCATTAGGGTCACGAGGTCCACGGATACCGCCAGCCATACGCACAAAATCTACAATTAGTTCAAGACCATAACCACGGCGTTCTGATTCAATCTGATAAGTTCCTTCTTTGAAAAGCTCACCACCCACAGGCCAATCGTTTTTCCAGAGCAATGGACGAATCGCCAAAACACTACGACCACTCATGTCTAAATCCGCTTCGTAGTGAAACGACATTTTTTCCACACCTTCATCCACTATCCAACGCCCAAAATGGCCAGCTCCGTTGACTCTACCGCCACCAGAACCCATTACCATTTTACCACCGCCTTTCAGCATATCACGGCCCATATTGTCGAGATAAGGTCCCGTAACTTTTCGTGAACGCCCCACTACAATATTGTAAGTCGAGTTTGCTCCATCGCAACAAGTTCCGTGCGTACCCAATAAATAATACCAACCATCACGATACATCAAGTCAGTTGCTTCACAGTCGATGGCGATATTTATTTCCTTATTTCCTTCTTTGCGTTTCCCAGTTTGGGGGTCAAGTTCAATCAAGCGGATAAAACCAAAATAAGTACCATACGATAGCCACAAGCGACCATCAGTTGGGTCAAGTAAAAGCCCTGGATCGATGGCATCACAGTCTTCTAGTCCGTCAGAAGCAGCTACTACAATTGCTTCGGTGTATTTAAAGTCTGGTGATTTTGGATCAAGTGTTTTATTCCACATCGTCAAAATTTTACCACTATGTCCGCCGTTTAATCCGCCACCTGTTGCACCATAGACTACCAAATAACGGTCACCAATTTTCAAGGCATCGGGTGCCGCACCACCGCCCGGTCTTTCGCCGCCAGGATTCCATTCCCAGCCGTCTGTTGATACCAAACCACCACCACGAGTACCAAACGTATAGTATTTACCATCAGATTCCATAATGGTAGATGGATCGTGGATAAATGGTTTCCCGACTTGAGCGTTCACTTCGGCAGATAAACACCCTATGGCAAGAGCTAATTTGCCTATATTTTTTATAGAAAATTTCATACAAAACTAATTTTTAATCAAGGTTTTAATCGATAAGAAATCAACGTTTATTCACAAGTAATAGATAGGTCTTTAACTGGTTGTCCGTTTTCATCCAAGAAACGAACACAGAAATCACTCATACCTGGCTCATTAATGATTGCCCCACGCAAAACGTTTCGACCTTTATTGAGTGTCAGACGATTAGAAACAACATCGTCCATCACCATACGTCTATCGCCAGAAAGTAAGGATGCTTCTTTGCCATTGAGCCACCACATTGAGGCTGAATTAGAACCGACTGCTAGGCGTACATTTTTCATTTCACGAGGGCTGTCAATTACAGTAACTCCCCAAAACAAAACACCATAAACTTGTTTATTAAGTCCATGAGCAAAACGATACAATTTGACGTTGAAGTTAGTGCTTTCTAGGGCGTGCCAAGTAAGTTCTTGCTCACCCGCCTTTACTTTCTCGCCGTCCTTAGGCATAATCGCAAACTGATTCGGGAAATATTCTTTCGCAAAGTTTTCACGTAAGTAACTGTCTGTAAAAACAGTATTGCCTCGATTGGGTTTATTGATGGGTTCAAGTAGCATCCAACGTTGAATAAAACCGTCACTATCAGGTGTTTTAGGTTTATTGGATGCTTTTACAAAAAATGGTGCGATACTGCGAGTGGTATCGTTTTTAGCTGTATTATTGGCATTTGGCTTTGTAGAATTACATCCCTGTAAGCCTGTACCCAATAACATCGCAACGCCAGTTGTTAGCAACAACTGTTTGAGATTGATACACATAGATTTGTTTAGTGTTTTAAATAGAATGAGATAAAAAAAAATCAAAATAATTATAAAATAAATTTACTGTGTCAAATGTACACAATTATTAGTTCGGTTGTTTTCGTACTATTGGATAAAAGGTTTTTGGAGAAGTAGATAGATTAAAATAGCCATATTATTCAGAAGAACTATTAGCATACTATTGTTCTTGAATAAAATGGATATTTCTGATAAAGAGTAGATTATGTCTTTAAGGTGTGCTCATGAAATAGTTGACTTGGGTATCTGTACCTACGATATTGATGGTTCGTTATTGTCTAGTTTATTAGAGCATTAATTTTCGCCCAAAGTTCATTATCAAAACCTGATACCGCAAAGTTTGCATTGTCAGGATTAGCGGAATCTCCCATTCTGATAACCACCATTTTTTTACTGGGAATTACATAAATACGTTGGTCATTTGCTCCCATTGCAGCATACATGTCAGCAGGTGCATTTGGGATTAAATAGCCCTGATAAACGGTTTGCTCGCCAGGAATCATAAAACTATTTTTACCATTTAACCACCATAGATAGCCATAAGCAGGGTTGATATTTTGAGATGTTGAAATACTCTCGTTGAAAAAGGGTTCATTGATGATTTGTTCGTTATTCCATTTTCCCTTATTTAAGGCCATAAGTCCAAACCTTGCCATACTTCTGGTTGTACTGTGGTAAATAGAGAAGATTGCTCCAAAATTCCAAAATCCATCCATTCCTATTTTATGCTTTAATTTTTCGTTGAAATACGTTTCAAAGGTTTTATTGCTTGAATTGGCCACAACATCAATTAATTTTTGAAAAATATTGCTGTAAGCCCATCGAGTTCCCGCATCGGCAACATACGTTAAGTTGGGTTTAATGACCAATTGTTTGGTATCATTATTTCCTGTTGTCATTGTCAGTAAATGCCTTACAGAAATTAAGTTTTCCTTTTCCAAAGGTATACTCGTCCACGCTGTTTTTAGATAATCAGAGGCTTTGTTATTAATATTTAATAATCCTTCTTGCTGAGCAATCCCTGTTGTAGTGGCAACTAGGGTTTTACCTGCACTATTCCATTCCCAAGTAGTGTTTGCTGTGTGACCATTCATATATTCTTCCATTACAATTCTTCCATTGACAAGTATCATAAAAGATTTAGTGTTTTTCTGAGTAAGAAATTCCTTCAATGGTTGAACGGCGTTTTGATTCCATCCCAAACTTGAAAGCGATTGAGTTTCCCAAGCAGTGTTTGTATTAGAAGGGAAATACATAGATTCAGATGCTGTTGGCTGAACAAGGTTATTATTTTTACCACAGCTCGAAGTGAATAGTGCGAGTAATAAATATACAGTAGAGGGCTTCATAATTGTTTTGGTATTAAGTTAACACAACAATTAGATAGCTAACTTCTCAAAAGGTTTAACGTATTTATGGGTTTTGACGTGTTATTTAAAAAGGTAGAGGCGGATTTGTGAAAGCAGAGCAAGGAGGTAGATTTTCAACCTTCAGACCACCCTAAGCTGGTTTCTTGACCAGATTGGATAGAAGTTAGCTTCCGTAAAATGGTTGTGGTAGTATGGTCAAGGAATAGACCAAGCAAAATTTGCTTTAATACGGATTATAAATCAGCTACCAGATAGGGATATCATTCAGTTACAAACTGAAAAATAGGAGATACAGGTGTTAAGTGTAGCGTCACCTGTACCAGTGGAGTAACCCGTATGAATAAAGTCCAAATAGCTTCTTTTGATGAAGTTTAGGAACGCTTCATCAGATTACTATTTCACTTCTACATTTAATTGTCTCCCTTCATTCAACGCTTTTTTATCCAATCTCGACCCGATTGAAACCCCAAGCCCTAACCCGATTGGTAAGCCCAAGCCCAACAAGCCCATATTACCCATAGATAAACCAAAAGCGACTCCCATAGGTACGCCCAAACCAGACATACCAAGTGCTATCCCAAGGGTTTGATAATAGTTTTTAGGAACAAGATTAAGCTCTTTTTGAACCAGTTTTAAGACACTTGCTTGTTGTTGCTTAACCAGCTTTTTGAGTTCATTTGCTGAAAGAGACGACGAGTTTACTTGCTCCACACACGCATTAATCGTGAGGATAACCTGCTCTGGCAATTCTCTCTTATTTAGTTCATTTAGTAGCTCTCCGAACTGTGTATAAAGTTTACTCAATTTACTATCATTAGCGACATCTTGCCTATTTTTTAGCTCAATTATAGTCATAACCGTATCATTTATAGTTGTTTATCGTGTTACTGTAAAGGCTTTAAGTTATTGAATCAATAAAGATGCCACTAATGTTAAACAGGATTGGAATCCTGTAACTAACCAGTACTTGATAGGAATCAAGCACTAGTGGTGGACTTATCGTTATTTATCATTCATTTACAAACAGAATAAATTTTAGGTATAGGTGACACTAGGCTTAATACCTGCACCAGCGGGGGCCTAAAAGGATGTTAAAAATTGAATAAAATACAGCCAATTTTATCCTTGTATTGTAGATTCGATTTTGTTGATAAAAGCCTCTAATAGACTTCTACTATCAATTTTCTCTACTATTTCAACTCCCATTTTCACGAATCTTACTGTTAAAATATAAATTAGCCTTACATTTGTAACTCAATAGGAATCCAACAGCTAAAGGTTAATTATGTCGTCACAAAAGAGAATTTTAAAGGTTTTTTGGAAAGTAACAGATGTGATATATACCTTTTTACATAAGCATTTAAGCAAAAAAAAATCTCCATCAAATCGTATCATTATATTCTCTCAAGACCGTATAGGAGACAATCTGCTCAAGGTACGAATATTTCAAGAATACCTATCTTTTTTTAATGACTATGATATTACTTTTATTATCATTAAAGATACAGAAGAAATAGCTAAAACGTTGGGGTTAAATTATGTAATTATTGATAGAAAAGCCTTTTCATTAAATATTTTTTATCGATATAAATTTTTACGTCAGTTTCATAGCCTTGCTCCAGAAATGCTGATATTTACCAGCTATTGTTTTGAAAATGATGCCATTTCAACACTACTTTCCTATATAAAAGTAGCATGTCTTGAACTCCAACAAAATCAAACGTATCTAAATGCTCAACGTATTCTTTTTGAAAAAGTTACAAGTATACCCATTGATATTGAAAGCCTTAGCCAAGATGATAAGGTGATACAATCATTAATTCCAGTACTTGATATACCATTTGATAAACCCATCATTGTCTTTGGCATAGGGGCTTTGCACACCATGCGTTATTATCCTGCACAAAAAATGGTGGTTGTTATTGAGCATTTTGTAAAATTGGGCTATCAAGTTTGTTTGCTGGGGAAAGGCAGGCTTGATGAAAGTTACGTGCAAGCTATTTTTGCTATTCGACCTCAGTTAGCCTCTCAAATTTTCAATGGAGTTAGTAACCTTTCTTTACTCCAATCATTTAGTATTATACAAAATGCCGACTTGTTCATAGGTGTTGAATCGGGCCTTTTGCAGGCATGCTACCTCTTAAATAAAAAAGGAATTGCCATTTATGGTGGCGGTCATTTTGGCGTTTTCAAACACAGTAACTCCAATTTACATTACATATATGACAAGCTCCCTTGTTTTGGTTGCAACTGGGAGCAGTGTGATAAAAGTAACCTTAATAAAGAGCCAGCGTTTTGTATAGACCAAATATCTCCTTTAAGAATTATTGAAACAGCTCAAAAAATATTGACTCATGATAGTGCTTTGCGAACCCAAATGTTATAACAATATGCACCTGTTGTTCAATAGTGGGCTATTGGAAACATTGCAAATTGCCTACCCTCAACATCAAATTCACTATTTTGTAGAAAAAGAACAAGCTAAACAAGTGATGTCTATTGTGGGGAATAAAGGCAATATTGTGGTTCATCCTATCGCTATTATGGATTTCAGATTTGAATACTTATTCAATTTGAGTGGTTTATTTAAAATCATTTATACGCTATGGAAAATAAAAAAACTTCCAGAGCTAGAAGCTGTCTATTTTTCTTCAACTTCGCCTACGTTGCTTTGGTGTAGCCGATATATGCTCAAAAATTATAAAGTACACTATATTTTTCACCGAATTACTTCTACCTTATTCCATTCGTATTCATGGATGCACTGGAATTTCTATCTTCTCAAAGCCATCAACTGTTTGCCCAACCATCATAAAATTTTGGTTCTGGGCAAATATGTGATTAAAAATGTGAAGAAAATTTGCCCGCAGTTGAAAAAATCTTTTCTATTTATTCCTCATGTATTGCCTTCCTCTTTGCAAGGTAAAAAAACTGTATACCAAGAAAACCCTACTTTTGGAAGTATAGGATATGCCAATTTAGAGAAAGCAAGTCAGGCGATATTTGAATTAGCCAATAAACCCAAATTTAGTAACACACAGTTTTTTCATATTGGTACCATACATAATGAAATATATAAGAAAAACATATCGAATGTAAAAACCTTCAGTAAGCAAGAATTTTACAAACAACAAGACTTTATAAAAAAATTGACTCCCATAAATTATGTTGTCTTTAGCTACCCTGCTGATACCTACCAACTTCATATAAGTGGAGCTGCTTTTGAAGCATTAAATGCCATAAAGCCCATCATAGCCATTGCCAATCCTTTTTTTGAAGAATTATTTGAAAAGTGGGGAAATATAGGATATTTAGAGCCAACATTTGAAGCCTTGGAAGCAAGAATTTTATCAATAATTGATAACCCAGAACCAACAAATTACCAAATGCAACAAGCAAACATTATGAAGTGTTTACCCAATATAAGCCCTTCTTATGTAGCACAATCTGTTATTATAACGAATGAATAAAAAGATATTGATAGGAGCTTGCCCTTATGGCACTTATAATACAGGCGATGATGCTATTTTACAAGGTATTATCAATGGCTTTGGTGCATATACACACGCTATGGAGGTGTGTACCTATAAGCATCCGCTTATGCGGGCGTATCTATCTGATAAAATAGACACAACCTTTACTAACATTAGCTTTAAGAGCCATTTCTTTTTTCAAAATTATCAAAAGGGACAATACCAAATTCATTCCAAAGTATCGTGGCTTTCAGGTTACAATCAGCAAATTAATAAAGGTTTTTTTCGAAATAAAGATTTATTTATTGCTGGTGGTGGGACGCTTCTTTCGGATTTACCCATTCACTTGGCGGGTACGTTGGCTTTGGCAAGAAAAAGCCAAATTCCGACCATTACTTTTGGGATAGGTATGGACGAAGTACAGCCTCATGAAGCACTTTTAGAAGAACTAAGTTATTTAGAGCATATCTATGTGAGAGACCCCAATACCAAAAACAGGCTCATAAAAAATGGGATAGATGCGGCTAAAATTCAGGTAAGTTTTGACCCCGCCTTATTGTCAGTCATCAATCAACATAATTATACCCTACCTACTCAAATTGAAGCGTCAAAAAAGGAAATTGTTGTTGCTTTGTGCTTGTCAAGTGAACGAGATATTAAAAGTGACATACATATTGAACACGCTGCCAATATGATTCGAAATCTTCAAAAACGGTATCAAATAAAGGTTTTATTAATACCTATCAATACTCGCCCTGGATTTGATATAGCGTACATGAAACCACTAAGAAAACTGGCTAATACCATCGCAATAACTACGGATAATTGTAGCATCGAGCAGATTGGCAACATTATCAAACAATGTCATGTATGTATTTCGAGTCGATTGCACTTAACTATTTTATCGGCTGCTGTAGGAGTACCATTTATAGGCGTTCATAGAAATCAGAAGATAGCCGATTTTGCCAGCTTATACCAAGCCAAATGTTTTGAACACACGGCCTTAGATTCAGAGGATTTTTTAGCTCATTTCAGTTATCTAATCAACAATCATCAAAACGAAAGTAGCGCTATTGGCCAACTAACAGAAGCGTATCAACAAATACAACAAGCGACAATCAAACAGATTGCGGCTAAGTACTTGACTTGAAAATAGTACCCATCTCACCCCGATTGGCAATCGGGTGTGGTGTGGCTTTGCGTTTATAACGCTATTTTTAACAGCTTTTGGTCGATGTGTTCCTCACTGTACCAAATTCGCAGCAGTCAATTCCTATCAAGTCTGGTCGGGAGAAAAACAAAAAAGCAGGCGAAAACCTGCTCTTTCAAAATCTTTAAGTCGAACGACAAACTATAAAAGAAACCATCGAAGCCGACCGCTACCCCAGATTAAGTTCAAGACTAGCCGTCCGCCATGCCTTCATGGTTTGGCTTGCAGCCACCACGAATGCTTAATTATTATGTGTAGGCTTATTTTTCCAATTTCCTTTTTTCAGATGTTCTTGTTAATAGTATTCTTTCATTTACTTGATATAAATATCCAATTAACTTGTCTGCAATAGTAGGCGGAAACATTGATTTTAAATATTTCCTCTTGCCATTGTAATAAATAATTATTGTAGTTACTGGCCCATCTGCACCTTCTCTTGTAGGGAATATTAAATTATTCAAATTGCAAGTTTGTAGAATATTAATAAATTCGTTGAATAATGTATCATCAAGTTTTCCAATAAATTGTCCTGATTTGTTGCTGTCGATTTCTCCAAATATTATGTTATCCTTATAAAACTCACCATCCAAATAGACATTCCCATTTTTATCTAATTCCAAGTCTATGGTTGGGCAATTTCCATAACAACTAGTGGTGTGATAAATTATCTTTTCAAAGAAAATGGTTCTGTCTAAATTGTATTCTTGTTTAATGAATTTAATATTAGTTCTATTTCCAAAAAAATTCTTGGACAATTTTGTTGAAGGATTAACTGTCAAAGTACTGTCAGTTTGGTTAATAATGACTAAGTCATATCTATCAATATATAGCTTGTTGTAATTAGTAGCAGATGAATAGTATTGTTTTTGGAAGCTCAAGACTTTTCCATAATTGTAAAATGCCATTCCTTCATCTGAAGTAGAAGAGCATAACATATTTGAGTTGTCTGCAATATTAGAGGTGTCGCTTATAAACATTACATCATTTGCTCTTGAAACCCAAGTGCCTATTAATTTGTCAGTCTGCCCATAGGTATTTGTCCAAATTAGCATTGTTAATATGAATGTTGTGGTTCTCATAGCTTACCCATAACTCTGATATATACGCAACTGCGTATTATTCTACGTAAAATTAAAAACTTTATTTTTAAAAGCAAGTCTGCCAATAAAAACCTCCAAACGGATTGATTTAACGGGGTTGTTAAGAAAATAAGTCTGCAACAATACAAAATACGCATTGCGTATTTTACCAAATAAAATTTGTTTTAATACTGGTTACAAACCAATGCTATCGTTTATTTATTTCTAAACCATAAAACCGCCCTTTTGCTAAGACAATCCCTTCCTTTTCTCAAAAATCGGAAATCTTCTTTACCTTTGTGCCAAATCTGTTTTCCACGTATGGAGGTATCTATTGTTATTGTAAATTATAATGCTGCTCAATTGCTTATCAATGCCATTG